>DREN01000262.1 GCA_011051075.1 Deltaproteobacteria bacterium
TACTATTTCAGATTGTTATGGCTTTTCAAATGCTGACTGTCCAATTTTCAAGGCAATCATGGGTATGATCAATCATAACAACGACTTAACCACTCAACTACTTAACCACTTAACGATGTCTGAATAGTAGGAAGAAAACAGGGATTTTCGTGCGGGCCATGTATCGTAAGATCTCAAAAAACCGGGCACAGGAGATTTCCCCGAAAAGGAATATATCTCCCTGTAGCCATTCTGACCGGCGCCGGATCAATGAAGAAGGCCTCTTTTTGTAGCCCCCTGAGGGAGATCATTTACAAGCCTTCCCTGTGCGCCTGTTCAGAAAAAGCCATGAGAGGGATCGTTAATACGGTCCCCTTCAAATCCCATATTCCTTTCCGGGGGAACCCCCTGTGTCTCTGATCCCGCCTGAGCGGGGTGAAAGGCTCTTGCTCCCGGAGTTTTTGAAAAGTTAGCGGGCCATCAGAAGAAACCCCCGCATCATCTGAGATCCCGGCCCGGGGGCGGGAAACCTGAAACCCATGAACCAGGAGGAGAACCAGTAGATGGAGATTATCCAATACACCCAGGAACACACGATCTTCAGGGAGGCGGTGAGGAGGTTTTTCGAAAAAGAGGTGGTCCCATACGCGGATGAGTGGGAGGAAGCCGGTATTATCCCGAAAAGTGCGTGGCGTAAGATGGGGGAGCAGGGCTTCCTCTGCATGGACGTTCCAGAGGAGTACGGTGGCCTGGGGGCTGATTTTCTGTATTCGGTCATACTCACCGAGGAGCTTGGCAGGATAGGAAATACCGGCCTTGCCGCACCACTCCACAGCGATATCGTTGTCCCCTACATAACATCTTTCGGTTCTGAGGAGTTGAAGAAGAGGTACCTCCCCGGTTGTATTTCAGGGGAGCTGATCACTGCCGTGGCCATGACCGAACCCAATACCGGCAGCGACCTGGCCGCCATCAGGACCACGGCGGTGGAGGATGGGGATCATGTGATCATCAACGGTCAGAAGACCTTTATCAGTAACGGCCTTAACTGCGGCCTGGTGGTCCTGGCTGTTAGAGACCCTTCTGTGGAAAATCCTTATCAGGCAATCGATCTTTATCTGGTGGAGGAGGGCACCCCCGGGTTTGAAAAGGGTAAGAAGATAAAGAAGGTGGGGTGGCACAGCCAGGATACTGCCGAACTCTTTTTCAGCGACTGTCACGTCCCCAAGACCAACCGTCTGGGCCGGAAGGGCTCCGGTTTCATGATGCTCATGGAAAAGCTCCAGCAGGAGCGTCTCATGTGCTCTATCATTGCCGTGGCCGCTGCCGAACGGATGCTTGAGATGACCATCCAGTACTGCAAGGAGAGAAGCGCTTTCGGCCGTCCCATCTCCAAGTTCCAGAACACCCAGTTCAAGATCGTTGAGATGGCCACCGAGGTCAGGCTGGGCCGGACCTTCGTGGACAAGCTGATTGTGGATCATATGGAGGGGGAAAATGTGGTTGTAAACGTGTCCATGGCCAAGTACTGGACCTCTGAGATGGCCATGCGCGTGGCCGATCAGTGTGTGCAGCTTCACGGGGGCTACGGTTATTGTGAGGAATACCCCATCGCCCGGGCCTGGAGGGATGCGAGGGTCTTGTCTATTTTCGCAGGAACAAGCGAGATCATGAAGGGGATCGCGGCGAAATTCATGGGACTGTGAGGATTGTTGATTGGCGATTGATGATTGTTGTAGCGAAGCGGAAATCCCGCCTTGACCAGATTTAGGGCGGGGAAGAATGGCAATGGAGGGAAAAGATGGAAAATCCGATCACCCATTACTGGCAGATTCGTCTTGGGGCCCTGAAGGAGGCCCTGGAAGAGAATAACTTTGAGGTCTTCATCGCGGAAACCGCGGTTGACGCGGGCCATCTGGTACTGGAGAGGATCCTTCCAAAGACGGGCGCCAAGAGCGTCTCATGGGGCGGGTCCATGACCTTTATCGCCACCGGCCTCTACGACGCCCTCAAGGAGCGCGAAAATCTGGAGGTCCTGGATACCTTCAACAAGAATATCCCGGCAGAAGAGGCCCTGGAGCTGCGGAGAAAGGCTCTCCTCGTGGACCTGTTTATCACCGGGACCAACGCGGTCACTGAGACGGGGGAACTGATCAACCTGGATATGTATGGGAACCGGGTGGCAGGGATTACATTCGGCCCCAGACACGTGGTCATACTGGTGGGCAGAAACAAGATCGTGCCAGACTTAGAGGCGGCAATGGTCCGCATAAAAGAGTACGTTGCCCCTACGAACGCCATGCGCCTGAACAAGAAGACCCCGTGCGTGAAGACCTCCCAGTGCGAGGAGTGCAAGAGTGCCAGCCGGATCTGCAACACATGGACCATCACCCAGAAGTCGTTTCCCAAGGGAAGGATCAAGGTGGTGCTCATTAACAAGGATATGGGGCTGTGACCGCACCGGCGGACAAGACCTTTATCATCAAGAGGGGCGAGAAGGAGTTTTTTCAAATTCCTGACAAATGGAACCTCCTGACCTTTGCCCTTTTTGAGGACAGACCGGGTCGGGCTCCTGCCGGTGATCTGGCCGGGGGGGCCTTGAGGAGACCGATCGGGTCTGACCGTCTCACCGAACTGCTTTCACCCTCGGACACCGTTGCCATACTGGTGGAGGACCTGACCCGGGCCTCACCAAAGGGGACCATTCTTAGAGCGGTCCTTGATGAATTAAGAGAGGCCGGTGTCCCGGACCGCAGTATCACCGTCATAATCGCCCTTGGGACCCACAGGGGGCTGACCCCTGAAGAACTGGAGCGTACCTTTGGAGCGGAGCTCATTGAACGGTACAGGTTCATCAATCACGACTGCCGTGCGCCAGATCTGGTGCCTGTATGCCGGCTCGGTACGAGGAGGACCGTCAAGATCAACAGAAAGGCCCACGATGCCGGTTTCAGGATAGGGTTAGGCTCCATATTTCCACATCCCATGAACGGTTTTGGGGGAGGGGGAAAGATCCTGTTCCCCGGTATTGCGGATTTTGATTCCATTCTTGATCACCACTTCAAACACACCTTTAACCAGGGAACGGGCCTTGGAAAGATCGACGGGAATCCCTTCTACAGGGAGATCCGTGAGGTGGCCAGGTCGGCCCGCTTGGACTTCATAGTCAACAGCGTCCTGGATCAGGAGGATGGGGTAGGCCATGTGGTTGCGGGAGATCCTGTGGACGCCCATATGGCCGGGATTGAAAGGTCAAAAGGAATCATCTCCCGGGAGTTTGACCGGAAGGCCGATATAACCCTGATCACATCCTTCCCCTATGAAGAGGGCCCCCAGATAGTGAAGCCCCTTGCGCCGGCTTCAATGGTCACTGAAGAGGGGGGCACTATCATCCTCTGCGCAGACTTCACGGGAGACCTGCCCGATCCCTTTGTCGATAGCTTCCACAGGTTTCACCTGGAACATGGAGATGACCTCATGGGGGCTGTTCTGGATCACTTCAGTAATAACCACCTGATCATGGAGGATGGCGCCATAGATTTCAACATGGCCATAGGTATGACCCTGGCCGTTCAGCACCGGTTCAGGATCATCCTGGTCGCTGAAGATATCCCCCGGGAAAAGGCGGAGAAGATGGGGTTTATATATGCGGCGGACCTGGAGGAGGCCTTTGACATGGGATCAAGCCTATGCCCCCGGCCCGACGTCCATATCATCCCTTCGGGCGGGGTCATCTTGCCCGTTCTCAGGGCTCCCTGAGCTGGCCTTTACTGCACGGGAAGGTTTGAGTGTCCTCTATGTTTTACCGGGCGATCCCCCTTGCGTGCTCGAAATAGGTGCCGTTGGCGCAGGGTCGGCAAAGGGGCTCTCCGCCTACCATCACTTCACGATGATCCCTAACAACCTGGCCGCAACGGGCACAGGTGGCCTTGCAACGGGTGGGGCCGGGGAGATCAAACTCGCTCATTGGAACCTCAACCCTCTGAACCCGGAAGAGGACACTGTCCGGCATCCTCTGGTAGGCCTCGATCTGCTGCATGGCCTTTCCCTGGACTTCCGGGGCGTAAAGCGGCGCAAGATCGCGGGCCTCCTCTGTGGACAATACCCGATAGGCATCACCGGTCTCCAGATTCAAGAAGGTGGCCGCCATAATGCCGTTATCCACGAATTTGAGGGACCTCCGTCCTAATTTGACGCCGGTAACGTAGCTGATGGCATCGGTGGCACAGCGATCTATCTCCACGTAGACGATGATCTTCTTGATCTGATCCTCGCTCCTCGGGTCATCCAGACCGATCAGGGTGCAACCCAACATGGCCATGCGCACGCCCACCACCTGACCGGGACACAGGTGACCGTGGGCCTCGGCCGACCCCCTCAAAAGTGTTTTAAAGTCCAGCATCCTTGCCCTCGACCTCCCCCAATTCCTCAATCCCTTTAGGGCTTATGTTAAAACCAACATAACAGATGACAAAATTTTTTGCCCCTCTTTTTGGGGAAGCCACCGATCTACCCCATGAGGCCGGTCATGAATGCTGCATGGGGATAGAGAAAAAGAACGTGCTTCCCTCCCCTTTTACACTTTCCGCCCATATCCTGCCGCCATGAGCCTCTACGATCCCCCTGCATATGGCAAGGCCGAGGCCCGCACCTTCACGCCTGCCCCTCCCCCCTGATGAGGGAAGGGTGTGGAACTTCTCAAAGATGATCTCGAGGTTCTCCGGGGAAATACCTGCCCCCTGATCCCTGACAGCCACAACGACGTTATCCCCATCCTCTTTCACATCTATCACGATCTCCGTTTCCTCATCAGAGAATTTTATCGCATTTTCCATCAGGTTGACAAGGACCTGCTCCATACGTTCCAGGTCTATCTCCGCATAGATATCGGCCTCACATTCACAGGTTATTGCTATCCGTTTATCCACTGCCAGAGGGCTCAATATCTCCATGACCTCCTGAACCAATCCTGTCATGTCTTCCCGCTCAAAAGACCAGTCTGCCTTTTTTCCCTCGATCCTCGTAAAATCAAAGAGATCGCTCACCAGATGGATGAGGCGGGCAAGGTTCTTGTCGATTATGGCCAGGTAGTTCCGGTTCACCTCTCCCGTTATGGTACGGTTCAGGTAATCGATCCCTCCTCTGATGACTGTCAGCGGTGAGCGCAGTTCGTGGGACATGTTGGCTAAAAAGTCGGACTTGAGTTGATCCAGGGTCTGCAGCTCCCGGTTGGCCTCGGAAAGCTCCTTTGTGGCCTGGTTGATCCTTTCTTCCAGTTGATCGCGTCCCCTGGAGATCCTCTCTGCCATGGAGTTGAAGGCCAGGGCGAGCTTTTCAAACTCATCCCCGGTTGAGATATCCACCCGAGCATCCAGCCTTCCCCTTCCTATCTCCTTTGCCATCTCCTCAAACTGTCTCATGGGCCTGATCACCAGTCTGCGGAGAAGAACAAAGAGGGTTAATATCATGAGGGAAATCACGCCCATCCCTGAGATGGCAAGTTTCAGATGATCGATCTTTGTGGATGAGACCACCCTGTCCACGGGCAGGATTACGCTCAGGCCGCCCCTGATGCCATTCTTTGATATCTCCCCGGCTGGATGGCATTTGAGACACCCCTTTTCCAGATAGAGGGGAACCACATATTGAAAGTACTGATTGCCCTCCCGATGATTGAAGGTGAAGGCCTCGGTCAGTCCATCCTCCGTGAATCTGATCAGGGCCTCCTTTTCAAAATCGTCCGGTCGGTTTTCCGGGTTGATGGGATTCAGGCTTGCGAGTCTGAAGCTGTAAAGATCTTCCCGGCTCGAATACTGGGACAGCTTCTTTGTCACCATGGAAGGTGTAAATCGCCGGAAGGACCCCTCATCAGTTGTTATTTTGTCGTCTAAGAACCATGCGCAAGTTCCGGCTCCGGCCCCCTCGCTTTTTTCGTTTACCATTACGCCGCCGCAGTCAGAGACCCATTGTCTGACCAGAACGACCATCCTTGACAGGATGGCCGCCTGATTCAGGATCTGATCCACGGCCCTTTTTTCCTGGGCCATGCCCTCCCACAAAAAGATGGCGCTCAGGGATGGAAATACGATGATGGTGATAATTAAAAGGAACTTCCATTGAAGGGAAAGCTTAGGCCTTTTCATCTTTCTGCTCCCGGGGGAATCCCTGATGAGGTGTGACAGGTTTTACCCGATCGTGCCCTTTTTGATATCCTATTTTATTGGGTAAAGTCAAATGGGATGAAACCCGGCCGGGTGAAAGGGGGTGTGTAGAAAATGAAGGACGCGGATGGGGCTGACTGTTGAAATTCAGGCCCGATTTCCGGGTAGGCCGACTATGGGAATGAACCGTGTAAACCTGTTGTAAAAGATGTAACAGAGTTGTAAAGTCGGCAGAAAGTTCTTGTACTGAAGGCTGAAGGATGTCAGCTTTACCCTATGCCTGATGAGATATTGCCGCTCAATCAAGACACAGGACCTGCCGTGCCATGATTCCCACATCCCAGAAAACCAGGGCGACTATCCTTGTGGTTGACGATGATGAGGATATTGTTCAGACCATCAAAGGCAACCTGGAGTTGGACGGGTATGAGGTGCTGACTGCCTTTGACGGCAGGAGCGGTGTGGACATGGTGAGAAAACACCGCCCCGATCTGATCATTCTCGATCTGAACCTGCCCGATATCGACGGGATCAAGGCCTGCCAGATAATAAGGCGGGAGTTTGACTTCCCCATCATCATGCTCACGGCCAGGGACGGGGTCTCGGACACGGTGTTAGGCCTTGAGTGCGGGGCCGACGACTACATGGTTAAGCCCTTCAACTTTCTGGAACTTTCTGCCAGGATAAAGGCCATCCTCAAGAGGGTTGAGAGGGACCTGGTGAAGAACTACTGTGAGATCCGGGATCTTTCCATGGATTTCAAGACCCGGAACGTCTCTGTGCGAGGTGAGGAGATCAGGCTTACCAGGACGGAATTCGAGCTCCTGGAGCTCTTTGCGGCCTATCCCGATGAGGTCCTGTCCAGGGAGTTCATCACCAATCAGATCTGGCGTGATTCAGAACTCTACCAGCACAGCCGGGCACTGGACGTTCACGTGCAGAGGCTGAGGAAGAAGATAGAGGCCGATGCTGAGAGCCCCCGTTATATAGTCACGGTGGCGGGGGTAGGGTATAAATTCCAGACTGTCTGAAGCAACACCTCCTGGAAGGTTTTCGACCTGTGCGGTTACCCTTAGTCCGTGGGGGTCTCTTTTCCAAAGGACGCAACAAAATATTCCATCACGACATGGAACGTCCCCTTAGTCGGATTACAGCCTCGGAGCAGGCAGGAGCCCGTACATGCTCCAACCGAGACTATCTCCTGGGGCTCTCCCGCAGCTTATTTCAAGCGCATGCTGCCGCCCTTATGCAATGAGATAGGGTTTTGCGTCCTTTGGAAAAGAGGCCCCCACGGACGGACTCCCGCCACGGGCGGGATAGATCCCGTATCCACAATTGCGGAAGTCTAACCGCACAGGTCGGAGTTTTTCAAGGGGCCGGCAACCCCGGGGAAAAGGGAGTACAGCTCTGATGGGGCGTCTGTCTCGACCTTGCCTGTTACACCTTTTACATTTTTGTTGCTTGACCATTCTGAACAGATCAGCAATAGATTAAGCGCCGAGGCATGTGACTTTTATGGCCTCGTATCCGGTGAATCCAAGGCCTTCAACAATGGGGAAAAAAGCCCTGTTGATTTTCAACCATCCATCCGGGCCCTTTGCCCAGATCCCCGGCATCACGGAGACGGAAAGTGAAATCAAGCTATAACTCCCATATCAAACGCATCCTTTTGGGCCTTGTCGTTTTTGGGGTCTTAGGGTTTATCGGTAAGACGGTGATGACCCCTGAATCGTTCGGCAAGTACGGGCCCTACCGTGCCGATGCCATTGATGAAGAGGCGAACCGGGAGATCCGCCACATGACAAACGCCTCCTGCCTCTCCTGTCATCCATATGAGGCGAATATCCATCTCACAGGCCTGCATAAGACCATATCGTGTGAGTTCTGTCACGGCCCCTACGCCGATCACGTAAAGGCGGGCAAGGTGTACGGAAAGCTTCCCGTTAAGAAGCAGGAGGAGATCAAGGTCCTGTGCCTGCGGTGCCATAACCGGGCAATCCAGGCCAGACCAGGGGAGATGATCAAGACGGTTGTGATGCCTGAGCATCTGGAGAGCCAGAAGGTCAAGGTCACCCACATATGTAACCAGTGCCACCATGTGCATGCACCCCTGAGGTATATTAACCGGGCAAAGAAAATAGTTGGCATAAAGGAGAAGAGTTGATGGGCGGCCCAGATGCCAAGCTGGACAAGGAGCGCAGGGCCTTTATAAAGAAGGTCTTAAACGGTACCATTGCAGGTTCCCTCCTACTGGTGATCCCCATGCCCATGGAGGCGGCTGCGCCGGAGGTTCCGGAGCAGATCCCGGGCATCAGGGGTAAGAAATGGGACATGTACCACCAGCGGTTCGCCTTTATCGTGGATATAACCCGCTGCATAGGCTGCGGCTCCTGCTGCGTGGCTGACAGGAGGGAGTTCAACGTCCCCGACGGCTATTACAGGACCTGGGTGGAGAGGTACCTGAAGGACTTTGAGGATGAGGTCTATGTGGATTCTCCCCACGGCGGGTTTGACGGTTACCAGTCACCACGCACAGATATA
>DREN01000219.1 GCA_011051075.1 Deltaproteobacteria bacterium
CTATATCCCCCACGACGATGTCTCAAAGTACTGGGCCATGAACGTGCACGACTACCTGCATCAGGCCAACATCAGTCCCGGTTGGGCCTGGCTGAAAATGATCGGCCACGGGGACTTCATGAACTTCATCGGGATAACCATCCTGGCAGGCACAACCATAATATGCTACCTGTCCATCATCCCGATCCTCATAAAGAGCCGGGATTTTATTTACGCGGTCTTAGCGGGGATGGAGGTCGTTATCCTGGGCCTTGCGGCCAGCGGGCTGCTGGCAGTGGGCCATTAGCGCCTTTTATCCTATCTTTCTGGCACACCGCTGACCGCGATGATGCCAGGAGTAGCAGATCACCTCTTCCATCGCCGTGAACTGCGAGAGAGCTTTTTTGCCCATCAAATAGAGGGGGCCGGTATGCATCTTCGCATCCCAAACCAGGGAGATCTCCTGGTCAAGGGTGGGTACCTGTTTGAAATTGGTGGAAAAGGTAAGGGGAAAAACAGATCAAGATGGCAGAAAATGCCCTTATCGTGCGGGACAATATAGAAGTAGGCTTCGGAAACACAATCCCCTGTGGCTGTTCAGATTCCTCTATTGATACCGTCGTTGATTCAGATCTGGCTTTCGGGACGTCCCCCAAAACACGTAAATTGGAGTTATAATTGCACGTGAATGGTTACGGTTTTTCTTATGTGAAGGGATATGATCCCGCTGCGGGCCATGCAGGGCAGGGCCTCACAAAGTCAGGGTTAAGTCGTGTCTAAGGGTTCAATAGAGAATAACGTCATACCCGTGTGGTGGGGCATCCCCGCTTCAGGCCGTCTTCGGCACTCGCTCAACGGTCGGATCCTTCCCCTAACACAGTTTCAGATCGGGCATTTCCGTATCAGATCGTAGATAGCCGCAAATACGTCCGTCAATTTCAAAATACCCGTGATCCTCCCCTCCCCGGCCACAAGGAGAGAGTGATGGTTACCCATGACCAGCATGTGCATGGCCTCTTCCAGGGGAGCATCTTCGTCAATGTACTCGCCTTCGGTTGGGGTGTGCATGAAATTCCGCACATTGATCCTGGCCGCTTTGGAACATATATCTATCAACGAGGTCGTCCAGAGCTTTTGATGCTCCATCATGGATTTGAGGAATTCGGGGCTGAACCCGGCACGGGACAGGCTACTGGTGTCCCCGATCCCCTTGTACCTGGGTTCAAGGGCCTTGAGCACATCCAACTGGCTTATCTTACCCACCACGTTCTTATCCCCGTCCAGGACCAGCACAGCCCTGTGAAGGTACTTGTGCATTGTCCTGTCCAACCTCTCCTGGGCCTCTTCAAGGGCGGTTACAGCATCGTACAGGGTGGCATCTTCAGACACGGTGGCATATTCGTCCAGAGGTACCATGAGGTCCTTCACCCTTATCAAATCCATATTAACCCTCCTCGGTTTAAGGTTTTCCGATCAGTGCCCCACCGGACGGACTCCCGCCACAGGCGGGATAGATCCCGTATCCACAGTTGCTGAAGTCTAACCGCACAGGTCGAAAAAAATGGTGGGGCTTCCCTTGTCACGCCCCCGGTCACAGTAGAGAGTTTGAACTACTGCAAAAGAAGCGTCTTCATCCGGTGGATACGGGGCTCGGTTCAAGGTTTTTGGCGGATATCGGTTATCTTTTCTTTTGTGTTGTCCACCTGACAACTGTTACTGAGTCACGTGGAGACGCCTAACTTGGGGAGGATATAGGCCTGAAGCACAAACCACCCCACAATAATCAAAATGAACACCCATATACTCATGCCGCCCCCTTTTTTTGTTGTTTCATCCTGTTCCAATTAACAGCCCCCTCCACTTCTTCCATATACGGCACACGGCCGTATAGATCAGGCTCACGAAAAACCGCCGTGTGATGCGCAAGACGTTGAGGCCGAACCGCTTCCAAGGCCCAGGCCTGAACCGGAAGCAAAGGATGAAAAGGTGGACAAGAGCTTTTCACTTTCCTCACTGCCACAGGACGGGCAGGGCCCCCTGTCTTCCCCGGTGCTCCGGAAACAGAGAGACTCGAAAGTATTTCCGCACTCCTTACATCTGAATTCATAGATAGGCATTTGAACTCCCTAAAATAGTTGTTTTGCGGACGCAAATTACCGCAGATAATTAAAAAAATCACAGACGGGGAGCGTTCATCTGCGCCCCTTGTTTTTATTCAACCCCTATATAGCCTTCAAGATAATGTTTTTGGGGTACACCCATCCATTGCCATAAAGAGAAAACCGAGGTTCATTGAAGCCGGATACTGGTCCCGCCACAGGCGGGACTGGATATCTGTGAGGAATCCCCCTTTTTTCATCAAGCATCCAGTCCCGCCTGTGGCGGGACCAGGATCAATCAGATAACACCTCTGTGAACGATTTAGAGCCACGGAGTAGCCGCCCCAGAATATTTTTCAAATACAGTATAATATAGGTCATTTGAGGAAATTTGCAACGGTTTTTTCTGTCTCCTGTGCAATCCTCAGTTCCCTGTTGGTAGGAATCACCAGAATCTTGACCTCACTTTCAGGAGAACTGATCTCCCTGGGCCCGCTCTCCCTGTTCAGGAGGGTGTTGTTTATTATGGAGTTGTTGGACGTGGCATGTTTCCTGGTTGCTGGTTTCTGGAGAGTGGATACTCGTTACTGGATACCGGATCCTGGGCAGAGCTCCCTCGATCCCAATCCGGCCAGATCCCTGCGCCCGTGGCCTCCGGCCTTAGAGCCTCACTCGCCATACAGGCCATAGGCTTCAGACCCGTACTGTCGAAGAAAGATCACACGCTACATAGACCACTCCAGTATGGAGGCCCCCCAGGTCAGACCGGCCCCGAAGGTGACCAGCAGCACGTGGTCTCCCTTCTTCAAAAGCCCTTTCCTGTTGGCCTCATCCAGGGCAATTGGGATTGTGGCCGAGGATGTGTTACCGTACCTCTCTATGTTGGTATAGACCTTTTCCATGGGAATGCGAAGGTTATTGGCCAGACCCTGAATGATCCGGATATTGG
Source organism: Deltaproteobacteria bacterium (assembly GCA_011051075.1). Lineage (GTDB taxonomy): Bacteria > Desulfobacterota > DSM-4660 > Desulfatiglandales > Desulfatiglandaceae > Desulfacyla. Next base: position 3,028 of record DREN01000219.1, read on the forward strand.
CCTGGTGGGGAACCACCAGGCTTATGTCCTCACCCGAGAGAGAGTTGTGGCCCAGGGCCTCTCTGGCGATCTCGGACATGCATCCGATGGCCCGTCTGAAGAGCGGATTCCCATCCATCCTCAGGTGGAACGGCCTTATGTTTATGTCGTGAAGGATCGCCGGTGTTCTGGAACTCCCGTCCGCAGAGTAGAGAAGTTCCCACAGTGTGCCGTCCGACCTGAGGTGGCTGGAGAGGATTCCCCCTTCCTCGGGGACAGACCTGACAACGGCTGCGCCGGCACCGTCTGCAAGGAGAACGCAGGTGCCGCGATCATCCCAGTTTATGATGCTGGAGAGACGCTCCACTCCCACGACCAGGGCGGTCCCGCACGTTCCGCATCGAATGGCGTTGTTCACCATGGTGAGCGCGTACAGGAAACCGGAACATCCGGCTGACACATCAAAAGCCGCCGCCTTTTCGGCCTTCAGGGCCTCTTGAACCATGCAGCCCGTGGAAGGGAACTGACGGTCAGGGGTCACGGTCCCCACCACGATCATATCAAGCTCCCCAGGAGAGACCCCCGCCATTTCCAGGGCCCTTGCCGAGGCCTGGGTTGCCAGATCGGTAGTGCTTTCCTCTCTTACCTTTGACGAGATCCTCCGCTCCCTGATGCCGCTGCGGCGTACGATCCATTCATCATTCGTATCAACTATTTCTTCCAGGTCCTTGTTGAAGAGTATTCGTTCAGGCATTGATGAGCCTGTCCCTACTATATGTGCGTGCTGTGCCATTTCTCAACCTTCAGATCTTTCGGTCCTTACCTTTCATCATATAAAGCTATGTTTTAGGCGGTGATAATAACAAAAAGGTGTGGGTAAATCCAAGGGTAAAATCAGGGATCATTGGAAGGTGTACCCTGTTGCAGGGTTATGGTACAGACCTCGTTGAATAGTTGAGTGGTCAAATAGTTGAGCAGGGAAATATATTCTACTATTTCAAGATATTATGGCTTTTCAAATGCTGACTGTCCAATTTTCAAGGCAATCATGGGTATGATCAATCATAACAACGACTTAACCACTTAACGATGTCTGTGGTACGGATGGGTTAATGATTTTTTGAGTTGACAACCTGATAAATGGACGGCATGCTGACCTTCTGTTGCGAGTTTACAGCCTGTTTCCATTGTTATCCGTGCTCTCCCTCGCACAAGGGGGAGGTTAAACGGACACGACTCTCAAGCCCATGAAAAGCCAGCCCAAAGACCTCACATCCCTGGGAGATATCATCTCCGGCCTCCTGAACGATGGGACCCTCCCCTTTAACCCCGATGATGTGGAGATCTGGCAGGTATGGGATGAGGTGGTCGGTGAACCCTATTCAGGCAATACGAGCCCTTCCCAGATCAGAAACCGGCGTTTAAGGGTCACCGTATACGACTCCGTCTCCCTCCAGGACCTCAAATTCCAGGAGAACCAGATCAGGGTACGGCTGAACAAAAAGCTGGGCAGGCCCGCGATTGAGAGGATAGATTTCAGGCTCGGCTCAAGATAGAAAAGTCCCCCTGGTCCATAAGCGGGGGGAGCAGTTCCAGCCCTGGACGCCCTCCCAGGCACGCCTCGATCAAGGCCAGTTTTGCCCCCGATTCCAGGTCAGGGTAGTTCAGTTGGAGTCGCTTGGGTTCCATACCAAACCGCCTCAGACGGACAAGGATATCGGTGATCCGAACCGCGGGATACACAAGGGCCAGCCGGCCTTTTTTTTTCAAGAGGTCCCTTGCGGCTCTCAGGATATCGTCAAGGGACGCCAGGATTTCGTGCCTTGCGATGGCCCTCCTCTGGTCCGGGTTCAGACGACCGCTTCTCACCTTGCGGTAGGGGGGGTTGCATATGACCACGTCTGCATATTCACTGATCATGGGTAGGGACCTGATATCGCCGAGAATGACCCCCATCCTGTGGCCGAATCCGTTCAAGAGGACGTTCCGCATGGCCTGTGAGGCCAACTCCTCCTGTATCTCAAGCCCGAACACCCGGTCAACAGGCCTGCGCAACAGCAGGATCAAAGGGATTATCCCGCACCCGGTGCCCAGATCTACGACCAGATCGCCAGGTTTTATGGTCACAAACTGGGAAAGGAGGACGGCGTCTATGGAAAACCTGTAGCCGTCTCTCGACTGAATAAGCCTGAGCCGGCCTTCCATGAATCTATCCACGCATTCCCCGGGCCGGAGCCCGATTTCAGGGGAGCTGTACGATCTCATTGGGGTCTATCTTGTTGAAAACGAGCCCCGTCAATACCTTGGGGAAAAAATAGGTCGATTTTCTCGGCATCACCAGGGAGTTTCCCGCGACCTCCTTCACATGTTCCATCCTGGTGGGATTGAGCAGGAAAACCATTTTGAACCTACCCGACTCAACCTCTGAGAGGGCCGTCATAGTACTGCTCTGGTATTGAAATATCTCTTCGTCGTCTAAGTCCTCTTTGCTGAAGCCCAGTCCCTTCTGAAACAGGAGCCTGGAGAGTACGAGGACGTCGAGCTTCTTGAGGGAGGGATGAAGATCGTCACCCATCCTAGACCTTGCCCCCGGCTTCAGGGAGAAGAGGTGCCACCTGTCATCCTTATGGGCATAAAAACCAAATGCGGTCCTGTGTCGGCCCTCCTGTTCAAGCCTCTTTTTTATATGGTCACTCTGCCCGGAAACCGAACCGTCTCCCAGGGCAACCTCCACAATATCAAACCATTGGGACGCCCTTTTGAGGAAAGGTCCGGCCTCAAACCCCTGAACATCCTTTATGAGTCTGTGGGAGGGAAGTATTGTCAACCCCTCGTCGTTCATGTTGGAGAGGTACATCATGACAAACTCATAGGCCCTGTTCAGAGGCCGGCGCCCATACCTGGCCCTCATCATGTCCCTGTAGTTCCGGGATGTCTCGTAGCGGTGATGACCATCTGCGATAAAGATGGTGCTGTCGCGGAGGGCATCTGATACCCTCCTAAACAGATCGTCTCCCCCGAGTATCCACAACCGGTGCCTGGTCCCATCCTTCAGGGTGAAATCGATCTGGGGAGGGGTCGCCAGACCGTTGGAACAGGCATTGAGGGCCATGTTCTCCGGATCTTCATAGAGGCCGAATATCTGACTCAACTGGGCGTTACAGGCCCTGTAAAGACTCATACGGTCGTCTTTGTGGGCAGAGAAGGTCCGTTCGTGGGGGAGGATAACACCCGTACCCTCATCCTCTATTCGTACCAGAACTATTATCCCCCATCTGGTCCTCTCCGGGATACCATCTCCGGGATCGTAGGTCATTGCGGTCACGTAAAGGGCGGGACTGTCCGCGCGCACCAGGGTCATGTCCGACTGCCATCTCTCAAAACAGTCCGCGGCCCTGGTATAGACGTTATCCCAGTCCGTGTCACCGGTCTTTTTTCTGCCCAGAATCAGCCGGATCACGTTGCGGGGGTCTGCCCGATAGTAGGCCTCCTGTTCCTCCTCTGAAATCACATCGTACGGGGGCGCCACCAGATGGGACAGGTCTTCTATCTGTTGAAAATTATAGGTAAGCCCCCTGAAAGGGGCAACTACTGCCATCCTCTTTCTCCTTGTTAGGTTCTTGGAATCCTCGTGCCTGTACTATCCGTTTGTGAATATGAGCCCCCGGTGGCAGGGCACGGGAGGGTCTTTCCAGGGGATCGCCACTTGACCATTCGACCGTTTCTGTAATAGAGTCCCGAGCTCATACCCCTCCTGCCTATGTGCCTGGACGAGGGCAGAGGGGTAACCGGTTCAGCAGGAAACCAACAATGACCTTTTCTCAAAGGCAAACGTTTAATTTCTCTCAGAAGGAGAGACGTGTCAAGTAAATTTAGAATCGAGTTGCCGCGGATGACACCATCGGGTAAACAGGGCCTTGACAAAGGGGGTTCTCACAGAAACGGGACACTCCTCATCCAGGGGAGCATGGCCATTACCATGGTCAGGGGCCAGGCCCCCATCCCCGAGGCCAGAATCCTCGTGTCCGGGGGAATAATAGTTGAGATAGGAACCGTAGACCAGGTAAAACCCCCCACACATGATCGGGTCAATGTCATAGACGCCGGTCACGTAATCATATTGCCCGGTCTGGTTAACGCTCACACCCACTCGGCCATGACCCTCTTCCGGGGCATGGCCGACGACCTGCCCCTTAGAAAATGGCTTTTTGAAAAGATCTTCCCGGCCGAGGCGGAATTCCTCAGTCCGGAGACCGTGTACTGGGGCGCGCTCTTAGGCTGCCTTGAAATGATAGCCTCGGGGACCACCTGCTTTCTGGACGGTTATTTTTTTCAGGATCAGACGGTCCGCGCCGTACACGAGTCGGGAATGCGGGGGCTGATCGCCCAGGGGGTCATAGACTTTCCGGCCCCCGGGGTTCCCGAACCCAGGGAAAACATCAAAGCGGCCCTGGAGTTCATGGAGAGATGGAGCGGCTTTTCAGACCTGATCACGCCGGGGATTTTCTGCCACAGTCCCCTCACCTGTTCTTCAAAAACGTTAACCAAGGCCCTGGAAATATCCAGCAACTATGGCGTACCACTGCAGATCCATCTATCCGAAACCAAAGAGGAGGTTCATGGGATAATCGCGAAATCAGGCATGAGACCGGCTCGTTACCTGGATCAGTTGGGTCTCACAGTCCCCTCACTCATCGCGGCCCACGGGGTACACCTGGACCCGGAAGAGATAAGGCTCCTGAGCAGAAAAGGGGTAAAGATAGCACATGTCCCGGAGAGCAACATGAAGCTTGGTTCAGGGGTGGCCGACGTGTCAGGGATGATAAGAAGCGGTCTCGCCCTGGGACTGGGCACTGACGGGTGCTCTTCCAACAACGACCTGGATCTCTTGCGCGAAATGGACACCGCCTCCAAACTGGCCAAGGTCTTTGACATGGATCCCTCGAGCCTGAAGGCGCGGGAGGTCCTTGAAATGGCCACCACAGGAGGAGCCCGACTCATGGGTCTGGAAAAAGAGATAGGTACCCTTGAGAAGGGGAAGAAGGCCGACATAATCACCGTAGATCTTGACCGCCCCCATCTCTGTCCCCTGTACGATCCCGTATCAGCCCTGGTCTACTCGGCAAACGGGGCCGATGTGAAGGACGTAATCGTGGACGGCAAGGTGCTGATGAGAAACAGGGAGTTCAAAACCCTGGACCCTGATGAGATCATGGCCAGGGTCAGGGAACTGACCGGGAAACTGGGCACCAGATTCCTTCACCCCTGAATCAATGAAAACCGTTCTCTTCCATGGCATCGGATCCCTGTCCATTGCTCATGGTTTCAACCGGCGCCTCCTGAACCGAGGGCGAAATCGATCAGACGGATGGCCTCACCGCAATCTTCTGCATAACGGATCCCCGGTATATGGTTCCAGGTCCCCAGTCCTATGACCGGTTTGCCCCCCTTGAGGGCCAGGGCTATCTCCGACAGGGTCCCGTAGCCCCCCGAGACTGCCACAAGGATATCCGAGCATCGGACCACCAGGAGGTTGCGTCCGTCTCCCAGCCCCGTGGCTATGGGCACCGATATGTAGGGGTTGGCCGAGCCCTTATCCATCCCCGGGAGTATGCCCAGGGTCATGCCCCCTGCCTCGGA
>DREN01000168.1 GCA_011051075.1 Deltaproteobacteria bacterium
CGGGTATTATACCTGCGATGAAGGCGAGTGCTATATCAAGGGTATGAAGGTCAACCTCACCTGTCCCAAAGATGCGATTCGGTCGGGAATCGGCATGATTCACCAGCATTTTACCCTGGTGCCGTCTCTGACGGTGCTTGAGAATATTGTCGTTGGGACTGAGGTGGGCAGAGGGCCGTTTTTGAATTTCAAGACTGCCAGGGAAAAATTGAGAAAGATTTCGGATAAGTTTGGCGTGGGCGTGGATCTGGACGCCAGGGTCTGGACACTATCCGCAGGAGAGCAGCAGAGAACAGAGATTATAAAGGCGCTTTATCGCGAGGCCGATATCCTGATCATGGACGAACCTACTTCTGTTCTGGCGCCTGCTGAAACCAGGGAGCTGTTCCATACCCTGAAGATCCTTGTGCAGGAAGGCCGTTCGGTCGTTTTCATCTCCCATCATCTTGATGAAGTGTTTGAGGTGGCGGATCGTGTTGTTGTCCTGCGTGATGGAGAAGTGGTTGCTGAAAGGAGGACCGAAGAGACCACGCCCAGAGAACTGGCCAACATCATGGTGGGGCGGGAGATGCTGGAAGAGCTGGAAAAGAAAAGATCATCTCCCGGCGCGGTCGTTCTGGAGATCGAGAACCTCAACGCCTTGAACGATAAAGAGATGCCGGCGTTGAATAATGTCAACATAAATGTCCGCCGCCATGAGATAGTGGGGATTGCCGGTGTATCCGGAAATGGCCAGACCGAGCTTTCAGAGATACTTTTCGGCCTCAGGGCCCAGACGTCCGGGCGCATCAGGGTTAACGGCAAGAGACTACAGCCCGGGCGCCCCCTTTCCGCCATGGAACTCGGGCTGGCGCGCATACCTGAAGATCGCATGGGAACCGGCATCCTGTTGGACCTGACCGTTGAAGAGAACCTTGTTCTGGAAAAACACGGCAAGCCGCCCTTCAACTCGGGCGGCTTGATTAATCAGAAGGAAATAAGGCGATTTGCTGATTCAGCCATGGAGGAGTTCGACATAAAATCAGCAGGGCCCACCGCTCTGGCCAAGACCCTGTCGGGTGGCAATCTTCAAAAAGTGATGATCGCGAGAGGACTCTCCGGCCAAGCGAGTGTCATCGTCGCCCATAAGCCGACATGGGGGATTGATATCGGCGCGGCTGAATACATACACCAGAGGATGCTGGAAGAAGCTGAAAAAGGGGCGGCCATCTTGCTGATTTCCGAGGACCTGAACGAGATTTATCTGCTAAGCGACCGCATTGTGGTCTTGTTTGAAGGGAGGGTAATGGGCGAGGCTCCAAATCATGCCCAATATCGCGAAGACATAGCCATGTGGATGAGCGGGGTAAGAGATGTTTAACATGAGTATCGTGAAAAGAGAGCCTCTACCCGCCTGGAGAAAGATGCTTGTACCCCTTGCCGCGGTCCTGACGACCCTGCTCATATCGGTCATACCGATCCTTATCGCAGGGGGAGATCTCTGGAAGTCGTTCTACTATCTATTTTACGGGGCCCTCGGCACGAGGTATAACCTGTTGGAGACCCTGGTGAAGGCAAGTCCGCTCATATTGACCGGGCTGGCAGTGGCCTTCGCTTTCCGGGCGAAGTTCTGGAATATCGGCGCCGAAGGCCAACTCCTGGCCGGGGCCCTGATGGCAACCGTTGTGGGGATAAAATGGCAGTGGCTGCCCGGCTTTCTGGCCCTGCCGGCGGTTATGATATTCGGATTTCTGGCGGGTGGCCTCTGGGCGGCAATTCCCGCGGTTTTGAAGACAAAGCTGAACGTAGATGATGTTGTATCTACGCTCCTTTTGAACTATGTCATGTTGTACATCATGGGCGCACTGTTGTTCGGGCCGTTGCAGCAGCCCGGATCGAGCTGGCCACGGTCGCCTGAGATTGTTGAGCTTGCCAAATATCCGGTCCTGCTGGCGCGGTCGCGTTTTCATTTAGGGATTCCATTGGCCCTGGTCATGGTGTTCGTTATCTGGTTCATCAATAAAAAGACGGTATTTGGTTTTCGTTCGCGGGCGGTGGGGATAAACCGGCGTGCTTCCCTTTTCGGTGGCATTAAGACGAACTCCGTCATTTTATGGACCGCGCTGATCTCCGGGGGCCTGGCGGGTCTTGCCGGAGTCGGTGAACTGTGTGCCATCCAATACCGTCTCATTTCAGATATCTCACCCGGATACGGATATACCGGTATCGTAATCGCCATGTTGGGCAACCTGCACCCGATCGGTGTCTTGTTCGCATCTCTGTTTTTCAGCGTCATCATTGTCGGGGCACAGACAATGAGCCGAATGACCGGGGTACCCAGTTACATCGCCGAAGTCATACAGGGGGTCGCCCTGATAGTGATGCTGGTGTTCCTGTTGTTCACAGAGTACAGGTTGAGGGTGGTGAAAAAATGACCGGTGAAATTCTGATTGCCGCATTTATATCTGGGTTGATAGGCGCTGGGATCAGGATGGCCATTTCTATTATTTTTGCGACGCTTGGAGAAATAATAACCGAAAGAGCGGGTGTGCTGAATCTCGGCATTGAAGGCACCATGCTGCTGGGTGCCATGACCGGTTTTCTCGTCACCTATGGTACCGGGAATCTTCTGTTGGGCGTTCTGGCGGCGGCGGTTGTGGGGATGCTGCTGGGTCTGCTCATGGCCATTCTCGCCGTTCACCTGGGCTTGAGCCAGCACGTTTCAGGGTTGGGGATCACTGTGCTCGCTACCGGGCTGGCCATGTTCATATACCGTTTGAAGATCGGTTCTCCCACTGTCCCGCCCACGGTGGAGCCTTTCAAGCAGGTAAGCATCCCACTCTTGTCAAAAATACCGATCGTTGGAGAGGGCCTCTTTACCCATTATTCCCTGACCTATCTGGCCATACTCCTTGTGCCGATCATGTCGGTATTCCTGTATAAAACAAAAATGGGGCTGATCATCAGGACCGTCGGTGAAAGGCCCATTGTTGCGGATACCGTGGGGGTAAATGTGATCGGGACAAGAACGGCCTGTGTGGTGCTGGGAGGCGCATTCATGGGGGTAGGGGGAGCTTTTCTGACCCTGGCACACCAGAACATGTTTCTCATCGATGTCATAGGTGGGCGTGGCTGGGTCGCCATCGCCATGGTTATCTTCGGCAACTGGGACCCTGGTAAGTGCATAGCCGGGACCCTGATCTTCGGACTTCTTGACGCCCTGCAACTTCGACTGCAGGGCATGGGGCTGGAAATCTCTCATGATATTTTTCTCATGCTCCCCTATGTATTAACGATAATTGTGTTGATTGTGGCCTCACGCAAGGCGTCTATACCAGCGGGTTTACTGAAGCCTTACCGTCGTGAATCCAAGGAGGGGTAAGAGGAACTCTCGATGGCTTTTGATTACATCGGCAAGGACTTTACCAGGACTGATGCCTACGCCAAGGTGACAGGAACGGCTCGGTTTATCGCTGATCTGAGTTTTCCAGGAACCTTGCACGCGCAAGTACTGCGGCCCCCGCACGCCCATGCCAGGATACGATCCATCACCACCACCAAGGCGGAGGAGAGTAAGGGGGTTCGCCGGGTGGTGACCGGCCTGGGATGTGACATCCTTTTCGGCGCCTGTGGCCTCCTTGATCAAAGCCCCCTTGCCAGGGAAAAGGTAAGGCATGCAGGTGAGCCGGTCGCGGTGGTGATTGCGGATTCGATCAATAACGCAAGGAAGGCGCTGAAGAAAATCGAGGTGGAATACGAGCCGCTTAAGGTCCTGCTCGATCCAGTTGAGTCTGCGCTGAACCGGGACGTGCTGATTCACGAAAGACTTGGGAATTACAAACATCTTTCCTCCTATTACCCTGAGCCCGGAACCAACGTTTTTCATCACTACAGATTAAGAAAAGGCGATATCCATAAGGGGTTCAAAGAGGCTGATGTGACGGTCAAGGCCGATTTCGAGATGCCTTTAAGCGCACATTCGGCCCTGGAGCCACACGGTGTCGTATGTCGCTGGCAGGGAAAAGAGAAGGTAGAAATATGGTCCAGTTCTCAGGGGCCGTTTCTCCTGCAGGGGGTTATCGCCGATATGTTCGGATTGCCCCATGCCAATGTGAGGGTCCACGTTCCCTATGTGGGCGGAGCATTCGGCGGAAAATCCGACGTCACCATAGAGCCCATGATTGCCTATGCGGCCCGGTTTGTCCCGGGGCATGCGGTCAGATACATATGCAGCCGCAAAGAGGTGATGACCAGCACCGTACTCGGGCGGGGCATGAAGGGGAGCGCGACCTTAGGGGCAACAAAGGAGGGCAGGTTCACTGCCTTCAGGGCGGAGCTCTATTTTGCAGGAGGCGCTTTCGGCGACACAGTCACAAATATTGTTACCGTGGCAGGACACAACAGCGTGGGGCCCTATGCCATCGACAACTGCCGGGTGGATGCGTTTGGTGTGTACACAAACTCACCGCCGGTAGGTGCCTATCGCGGCTATGGCCATCCTGAGGGATGCCTTATGTCCGAAAGGCTGGTGGATATGATGGCCAGGAAGCTGAATATGTCGCCGCTGGAATTGCGGCGGAAAAATTTTCTCTGTGAAGGTAAGACCAACTCGCTGGGCGAGACCATTCGAGACCATAATGGGAATCTTTTCAAATGCCTGGATCACGTTGAACGGGAGATTTTTTCAAACCCGAAACCGGCTGAGGATGATCGGTATCTTTACGGTCGGGGCGTGGCTTCCATGATGAAATCGCCAAAAGGGGCCACGAACGCCGGATCCTGTTGCCAGATAAAGTTCTGCGAAGACGGCAGTGTGCATCTGAATCTCGGCGGCGTGGACATGGGTCAGGGGGCACAGCAGGCAATGCGTCAGATCGCTGCCGAAGCCCTCAAGATGCCTCTTGAAAAGATCTCCGTTTACTCCGAAATCGACACCCAGCACTCTCCGTGGGAGTGGCAAACAGTGGCCTCAATGTTTACCTGGCGGGGCGGCAACGCTGTTATCAAAACGGCTTATAAGGCCATTGAAATATTGAAGAAGAACGCCTCCATGGTCCTTCAGGCGGACGTTGAGACCCTGGGGTATAACGGTGAATTTATCTTTCTGAAGACAGATCCCGATGTAAAGGTGGCCGTTAGAGAGCTTGTCCGGGGGTATATGTACAAAGGCGGTTTGACGGTGGGCGAGGTGGCCGAGGCCTCCGCATCTGACCGCCTGCCTCGCTATGTGGAACCGGACCCGAGGTTCGGGATGGGAAATGCCGGCGGCACCTGGACTTTCGGCTGCCAGGGATGTGCCTTGAAGATCGAGAAAAAGACCGGGAAGGTGATCATAGACAAGTTTGTTTCCTCTTTTGATGTTGGAAGGGTCATCAGTCCACAAATGATCCGCGGCCAGATAGTGGGTGGTGTGGTGATGGGGATCGGGCAGACGCTCAAAGAGAAGATCGATTTTTCAGGTGACGGTAAGATCACCAATGCCAACTGGAAAAAATACCGTTTACCCACCATTAAAGATATGCCGGGAAAGCAGGTTGTGATTTGCGTGGAAACACCGGAGGCAAGGGGGCCGTTCGGTGCCAGATGCATTGCCGAACACCCTATGGTGGCTGTCAGTCCAACGATTCTGAATGCCATCTATGACGCAACGGGCAGGGAGTTTTTTAAGACTCCGGTTACACCGGAAGAATTACTGGGAGTTATGGACAAGTGAAAGACACGGTTAATCTGACAGTTAATGGAGTAAGATATTCGGTGGCCTGTGAAAAGTCCGAGAGCTTGTTAGACATCTTGAGAGATCGCCTTGGTCTGTTTGGGGCAAAGGAGGGGTGCGGGTATGGTGAATGTGGCAGTTGCACCGTTATCCTGGATGGAGAGGCGGTTACCGCCTGCACCATGAGGGACAAAGAGAGGATAGATGGAAGCGAAATAATGACCATTGAAGGGCTTGCCGATAATGAAGGGAATCTCCACCCCCTGCAGGAAGCCTTTGTTGAGTCAGGCGCGGTTCAATGTGGTTTCTGTACGCCCGGGTTTATTATGCGGCTGTATGCCCTTTTTGACAAGAACCCGAATGCTTCTGCTAATGAAATACGGGAAGCAATGTCAAAGAACCTGTGTCGCTGTACCGGGTATGAAGCCCTGTGGGAAGCAGCGCTTTTGTATCAAAAAAGAATGCTTGGGGAAAAAGACGGTTGCGCGAGAAAATAGGTCGGATCAGATTCCCTTCATAAGAGAGGTGTAAAATGGAATATCTTGAAGCCTTATACAATTCTCCCGAAATAGCCTACTACGAAATCAGGGATGCCACTCCAGGTGAGGTGGATCGTTATGTCTTCTCCACCCCCCAGACAAGGATAATATGCAACGTCCCGGAGGTGGTAGGTGTCAAATATACCACTCTGATGAGGGAGGCCATGTCATCCGCCCTGAAACACCTGCCTGGAAAGGAAAATCTCCTTAAAATCCCTGAAGAGAAGTTCTGTGTCTTTACGTTTTTGAGGGGAGGTCTGAACTTCTGTTTAAGGGACGCACTGTTTTATGCCTACGGGTTCAACAATCACGGGGCCTCTTTCATGACTTCGCAGCGTTATATGGAAGATGGCACATGGCATATTAAAGAGAACCAGTATCGAAAGCTGAAAATACCTGATAACGCCACCTTACTCGTAGGCGACGTCATAGCAACAGGTATTACCATTGAAGAGGGTTTCACGGTTATCCTGGACTATTTGCGGGCCCACCGGATCAGACTGGATAATCTGGTTTTCTTCACTATCGGGTGCGGACACGCGGAAAGGGTGTTTGGCCAGGTGGATCGTAAACTCAGGGCCATGAATTCCTCGTACGGAAGGACAATCGTTGTCTATATCGAAGGGAAGTTCGCCGTCGCGGAACAGCAATCAAACCTCAAAATCAAGATCCCCGGGACAGACCTCTTGAGAACCGATGCCCTGGTCTCTCCTGAATTCGCCCTGTCCCAGTACGAGGATGATGCCTATCCCATCGAAAGGTGTACCATCTACGATGCGGGTTCCCGTTCATTTGATATCCCCGAATACATGCACGATGTCATTGATTACTGGAAGCAGGTGGAAAAGCTCGCCGAGCGAGGTTTTACACTCTATGATGCATTGAAAGAGAGATGGCCCGAGACGGGCTGGGAGAGTTTTCAGGATTTTGCGGAGATAAAGGGGAGGGAATGGCGGGGCGTCGAGGAATCCTCCCTGAAAGACCTTCATTCGGCCTATAAGAACAGGTGGAGTGAAGGTTTTATGGAGAGGGCCAAGACCAGCGGGGCCCTGCTTGATCTATGCAGAAGAAGGCTTGAGGTCTTGAACGGGTAAAGAGAATGGGTCTTGTCTTTTGGAGGCGCCTGTTACGCATGGAAGAGGCGTTGAATGCGGATCGTGTCTGTAAAGCTGATAATCAGATGGAATCCAGAAAAGCAGAGATCAGCTCCTTTGCCTCCTGTGATGTCTGATAGCCTTGAACTTTGATATTGGGATTTCCGGCAATCATGGCCGACAGGACCGTTTCCTTTTCCCGGCGGAAGAGGCAGAGAACCTTCTTTCCGTATGCCTGTGCCATGCCTATTTCGTACCCCACGCCCAGGGAAGGGGTGCTGACCTCCGCGATGACCAGGTCTGAAGATTGAAGCCAGTCCATGTCCCGGTTGAAAATCTCCTGATCCGAGAGCCCTTCCTCAGATTCAACAACCTTTGAATTGCCCACATGTTCCGTGAGCACCTTCCCGAAATGGGATAGGTGTTCTATCAGACCGGCATAAAGATCGGCATCCCCTCGCCCCCCTCTGATCGACCCTGCGAAATATATTCTCTTTTTCCTGTTGTTCAGAATGGATCTGCAGGTCATTTTGAGAGGCCCGGAGAGTTCCTCCGGCCTACTGTTGTAAATCTCCTTCAGCTCCGCCTCATGGAGCCATGTTTCGTTGACCTGTTCCTCGTTCAACCGTACCGGCCCCATTTCATGGCTGTATGCGGCCTTGTAGATCTCGAATCGCTCCCTTTCCTTCCTGGTCGGATAGTCCTTTTGAAACCAGAAATATCCCATCTGCTTGAGCTGACCGGCCATCACTCCGGTCTCTTCAAGGAGTTCCCTTCTGGCCGCATCCCCATAGGATTCCCCTGACAGCACGTGTCCCGCGGCAGAGTGGTATAGAAGGCCTTTCTCCACCTTGAGTTCTGAGGCGGTCGGGATCAGGTATCTGCCGTCCTTTCTCTTCAGCAACACGGCCCCGACTCGATGTTTCAAACCCTGCCGGTGGGCATCTGTCTTTGTCGCCTTTCCTACAACCTGATTATCCTCATCAATGATATCCAATAGTTCCTCTTCCATAACACCTGCGAGCCCCAAGGGAGTTCAAATTGCCGATTATTCTTCTCTTACTCTTTGTTTACCATATTACAGGGCCTTTGACACCTCTTAACTGTAATGTTGCAATAAAAATTCAAACAAAATCATGCCTGGAGGGTAACACTTTTGCCCTCTGGTTTTTGGTTAAACAGGGTCTCGATAAGAGCCCAGACCCTTTCTTTTTGGCTTAGTTCAAG
>DREN01000296.1 GCA_011051075.1 Deltaproteobacteria bacterium
GTTAGAGGCGGAGCTGTCTGATCGAAAAAGGGTTGAAGAGAGACTGCGCCAGGATGTAGGACTCTTCAGGACCCTGGCGAGTTCAGCCCCTTTCGGGATCTCCATAATGAGGCCGGACAGGACCTTTGAATATCTCAGCCCCAAGTTTGAAGAGATCTTCGGCTATACCATTGAAGACCTCCCCGACAAGGATGCCTGGTTTGAAAAGGCCTACCCCGATCCTGAGTACAGAAGCCATGTTCTCTCCGCGTGGAAAAAGGACGCGTCAGAAGATCCGGAGGTGACGGAAAAAAAACCGAGGGTCTTTTCAGTGAGGTGCAGGGACGGACAGGACAAGATGATCCGGTTTACTGCCGTGGCCCTGGAGGGGGGGGGCCAGCTCCTGACCTACCTGGATGTGACGGAACAGAAAAGGGCCGAGGAGAGGCTCCTGAAGAGTGAGGAGCGGCTCAGGGCTATTCTTGATTCGGTTCAGGCGGGCATTGTGATCATAGACGCGGCCACCCATCTGATCACCGAGGTCAACCCCGTGGCAGAGAGACTCATCGGACTGCCCGGAGAGGAGATCGTGGGCAAGGTATGTCACAGGTATATCTGCCCGGCCCAGGCAGGGGAGTGCCCCATAACCGACCTGGGCCAGAGGGTGGACAATTCGGAACGTGTCCTTCTGAAGGCGGATGGCGGGGAGGTGTCCATACTCAAGACGGTGGTCCCGATAAACCTGAACCATCATGACTGTCTGCTGGAGAGTTTTGTTGATATTTCCGATCTCAAGGCTGCCCGGGAAACGGCCCGCAGGGAGACCTCGAAACTTTCGGCCATGATTTCGGGCATGGACGAAGGGGTTGTCTTTGCAGATGCAAGTAACGTGATCGTTGAGGTGAACGGTTATTTCTGCGATTTTGTCGGGAAAAAGCGGGAGGCTCTCCTCGGGAGAAGTCTGAGAGAGCTCCATTCGGATGAGGTGATGGAGAAGATAGAGCGCCTTATCTCATCGTTCAGGAGCAGCCCCGGGTCCAGACCTGTTGTCAAGCAGAGGCCCCTGGGCGGGGCAGAGGTGATCCTGAGGGTTCAGCCCATCTACACCGGGGATCGGTATGACGGGGTGCTCCTCAACGTCATCAATGTGACCGATCTGGTGGAGGCACGCCGAAAGGCGGAGGAGGCCTCTCGGGAGGTGGCCAAGTATGCAATAGAGATGGAGATAAAGAACATTGAACTTGACGCTGCACTCAGGGCCGCGCACGAGGCGACCAGGGCCAAGAGCGAATTCCTGGCCAATATGAGCCATGAGATTCGAACCCCCATGAACGCCATGATTGGCATGACCGGCCTCCTCCTCGACACCGACCTGGACCTTGAGCAGCGGGAGTACACTGAAACGGTCCGGAATGCGGCAGACGGGCTCCTGGGCCTGATAAATGACATCCTTGACTTTTCCAAGATCGAATCGGGCAAATTAGAGCTTGAAGAGATCCCCTTTGACCTCCGCTATATAGTGGAGAGTGTCGGAGAGCTTATGGCCCGCGGGGCCCACGAGAAGGGCCTGGAGTTGACCTGCTTTGTTCATCCGGAGAGCACGGTGAAACTTATGGGAGATCCGGAGCGCCTCCGCCAGGTGCTTGTAAACCTTGCTTCCAACGCCATCAAGTTTACTGAAAAGGGCAACATTGACATCCGCGTGGAGGCTGTCTGGGAAGGTGAAGATCGGACTTTTCTCCGCTTTGAGGTGGTGGATACGGGGATCGGTATCCCCGAAGATCGCCTTAACTCTATTTTTGAGAGCTTTACCCAGGCCGACGGTTCCACAACCCGGCGCTTTGGAGGCACGGGACTGGGTCTCAGTATCTCAAACAGACTGGTAGAGCTCATGGGGGGAAGGATAGGCGTAGAGAGCAAGGTAGGGAAGGGGAGCACCTTCTGGGCCACCATCCCGTTCAAGAAACAGAGGGAAACCCGGGCCCCTCTGATGACCCGGCAAAGTGTGAGGGGGGCCCATATCCTGATAGTGGACGATAATGCCACCAACCGCACCATCCTTAACAAGACACTTCTTTCCTTCGGGTGTTTTCCCGAAGAGGCATCAAACGGGAAAGATGCCCTATCCCTCCTGAGAAGGTCTGTTGAAGAGGACCGTGCCTTTGATGCACTCCTCCTGGACCATCAGATGCCCGGTATGGATGGGGAAGACGTGGCCAGGGCCATTCAGGCCGATCCCAGGCTGAGGGGACCTCGTATCCTGATCCTGACCTCCATTGGACAGCGGGGTGACGCCAAGAAATTCAGGGAGTTGGGATGCTCTGCCTATCTTACAAAACCGGTGCGTCAGTCCCAGCTCTTAGACGCCCTGGCCGAGGCGCTGGTGCAGGAGAAACCCTCGGGAAGGGGAGGAGGAGACGCACCTTCAAGGCCCGATATCATTACCAGGCACAGCCTGGGAGAGGGGAAAGCCCGCAGTGCCCGTATCCTCCTGGCAGAAGACAACCTGGTGAATCAGAAGGTGGCCACAAAGATCCTTGAAAAGGGGGAGCACCGGGTGGATGTGGTTGCCAACGGAAAGCAGGCCCTCAAGGCCCTGGACAAAAACGAGTACGACATAGTTCTCATGGACGTGCAGATGCCAGAGATGGATGGCTATACCGCGACCCGGGCCATCAGGAACTCCCGGTTAGGGATCCGTAGCATACCGGTAATCGCCATGACGGCCCATGCCATGAAGGGGGACCGGGAAAAATGTCTCGCCGCAGGTATGGACGATTATATCTCCAAGCCGGTGAAGCCCAAGGAACTGCTGAAGATGGTCCAGCGTTGGGCGTGCAGGTCGGTGATACACCCCACCGTGGAAGAGGAAACCCACTGAAACAGTATCGCTCTGTTATGAGGAGATAATCAGGATCCGTCCCGGCCAGAAGGTGATCATCGTCAGCGGTTTTTCCAGGAGCAGGGAGGTGGATATGGCCCAGTCATTGGGGGCCGGAAGGTATATCAGGAAACCCTACATGTTAACCGAGCTGGGGATTGCCGTCAGGGAGGAACTTGCGAGATAGCCGTTCCTGTGGGTGCAGTGTATGTTTAACTGGGGAGTTGATATGAAAAAAATGATCCAGGCGACCGTGACCGATGGGAAAGGACAGGGACAGATGGAGGGGGAGAAGAGGGACTCCCATACGCTGCGGGGAGCCGACGGTACGACCATGAAGGGGCATTCCCGAACCAGGGCACCTAAAACACTTGAGGTCTCAGAAGAGAGGTACAGATCCCTCTTCGAGCAGTTGAGAGACGCCCTTGTCCTTACCACCCGGCACGGAGAAATCCTTGAGGCAAATCCCGCGGCACTGGACCTGTTCGGCTACGGGAAAAATGAGCTGTTCAGGATGAACTTCCAGGAACTGTACGCAAATCCCGGGGAAGGATACAGGCTTCAGCAAGAGATGGGGAAAAAGGGATCAGTCCGTAACTTTGAAACAAGGCTGCGGGCCAAAAGCGGCAGGGAAATGGACTGTATCCTTGACGTGGTCTGTCACAGGGGTGATGACGGAGACGTCCTGGAGTACCAGGGCATTATCCGGGATATTACTGAAACCAAGCAGGCCCAGGAGGCCCTGAGGGCCTCCCAGGAACGGCTCTCCCAGATAATCGACTTTCTCCCCGATGCCACCATGGTTATCGATCTGGAGGGGAGGGTGATAGCCTGGAACAGGGCCATTGAAGAAATGACCGGGATTCCTGCCCGGGATATGCTTGGAAAGGGGAATTATGAGTATGCCATCCCCTTCTACGGGGAACGACGGCCCGTGCTCATAGACCTTGTGAACAGATGGAGCGGGGAGATCGAGAGGCGGTATCGGTTCATAACAAGGAAGGGGGATACCCTGGTCTCAGAGACCTATGACTCCCTGGTGAGCCCCGGGGGCTACCTGTGGAGCAAGGCGTCCCCCCTCTATGACCATAAGGGGAAAGTGATAGGGGCCATTGAGTCTATCCGGGATATTACTGAAAAAATCAGGGCTGAAGCCAGGCTTCACCATGCGGAAAAGATGGAGGCCATAGCCATCCTTGCAGGCGGTATTGCCCATGAGTTCAACAACGCCCTCATGGGGATCATGGGGAATATCGAGCTGCTCAGGATGGATCTGCCTGAACTGGGGAGGAGAGAGAAGTACTTTCGTGCCATGAAGGAGGCAGGCCTCCGCATGTCCAGTCTCACCGACCAGTTGTTAGCCTATGCCCGGGGAGGGAAATACCGGCCCAATGCCCTGAACCTGAATGAGTTTTTCCAGGAAACCGTTCCCATACTCGGGCATGACCTGGGTCCTGAAGTGAGGGTGGAGACCCATATCTCGAAAGATGTCTCCCATATCAGGGCCGACCATGCCCAGATGCAGATGGTCCTCTCGGCCCTGGTGACCAACGCAGACGAGGCCATGGAAGAGGGGGGGGTCATAAAGATAACCGCCCGGGATAGGAAGGTTGACAGGAATTCGGCAGAACAGCTTCCTGGCCTAAAGCCCGGATCCTACGTGTGTATTACCGTGGAAGATGACGGCAGGGGCATGGATGAGGAGACCAGACAGGGGATTTTTGAACCGTTCTTCACGACAAAGTTCCAGGGCCGCGGTATGGGGATGGCGGCCGTGTACGGGATTGTGAAGAACCATGGCGGCTTCATTTATGTGGACTCGGCGCCGGGAAAGGGGACCAGGGTTGGGATATACCTTCCCGCTATTGATAGGGAGGCTGGAGAGCTGGAGGACCGGGTTCGTGGTCCCGGTCAGGTGACAGAGGGATCAGGGCCTTTATCATGAAGCCCCTGATAATGCGGGCCCTGGCCGGGACAGTGAGGCAGGCCCTTGAGGGGAGGTGAGAAGCCATGGGGGAAACGATCAGGATCCGGGATCTGATGGTCCAAAGCGGGGTGAAATTCGGCACAAGCGGGGCCAGGGGCCTGGCCCTGGATATGACCGACAGGGTGTGTTACGCCTACACCACTGCCTTTATTCGATACCTGAAAGAGACGGATGAACTGGGAGGGGGAGGGCCCATCGCCCTTGGGGGAGACCTGCGCCCGAGCACAAAGCGAATAATAAAGGCCTGTGCCAGGGCCGTTTCAGACAGCGGTTACACTCCTGAGTACTGCGGAAGACTCCCCTCTCCCGCCCTTGCCCATTACGGCCTTGTAAAGGCGATCCCCACTGTTATGGTCACCGGGAGCCACATCCCTGAGGACCGTAACGGCATCAAGTTCACCAAGAAGGAGGGGGAGATCCTCAAACACGACGAGGAAGGGATCAGCAGGCAGGAGGTAAGCCTTGGCAGGGGCCTGTTTGATGAAGGGGGGATGTTCGTAAGCAAGGGGCAGCCTCTCGCTGCCATTAGCGAGGCCACGGACCTGTACGTTGACCGTTATCTCGGTTTTTTCCCCACCGACTGCCTGAAAGGAAAACAGATAGGGGTGTACCAGCACTCTGCCGTGGGCCAGGACCTTATGGTCACGATCCTGTCCCGACTGGGTGCCCATGCCACCCCCCTGGGGCACTCTGAGCGCTTTATTCCGGTGGATACCGAGGCTATCAGGCCCGAGGATGTGGAGGCGGCCGAGGCATGGTCTGCGAAACATTGTTTCGACGCCATCGTATCCACGGACGGCGACAGCGACAGGCCCCTTATGAGCGACGAAAACGGGAAGTGGCTCAGGGGAGATGTGGCTGGTATCCTCTGTGCCTCGTACCTGGGGGCCGACGCGGTTGCCACGCCCGTATCCTGCAACACTGCCGTGGAAAAATGCGGTCTCTTCAGCAGGGTTTACCGGACCAGGATAGGATCGCCCTATGTAGTTGAGGCCATGCTCAGGGCCCGGGACCAAGGGGCCCGCTGTGTTGTGGGGTACGAGGCCAACGGCGGGTTTCTTATCGGCTCTCCCATTGAACGGGACGGAAGGACCCTCTCTCCCCTTCCCACCAGAGACGCCCTCATCGTGCACCTGGCCCTTCTCATGCTCTCCCTTGAAAAGGGAAAGAGCCTCGGTGGGCTCGTGGCTGAACTGCCGCAGCGGTTTACCTTCAGCGACCGTCTCAAGGATTTTCCCACGGAGAGGAGCAGGGCCATCATCCGCGGGCTTTACTCAGGGGATGAGGCAATGGCCAGGGAGAGGGCAGGTGCTGTTTTCGGGGAGTACTTCGGTTGGGTGGCCTCTCTGGACACCACCGACGGCCTGCGCATAACCTTTGAAAGCGGTGAGATCGTCCACCTGCGCCCCTCTGGCAACGCGCCGGAGTTTCGGTGTTATAACGAGGCCGACACCGAATCACGGGCCATGGAGATGAACAGGATATGTATGGAGATCATGGAGAGATGGAGACAGGGGATGCGGGGGTCATGATATGGTCGTTCCCCTGAAGGTTTCCCCCTGAAGGAGCCTCTCAAGGTTTTTCACATCCCTGCCCACGATGATCACTTCCAGCCCCATCCTCTCTCCTTGCCTGGACGCGATGGGATCAAAGGGCATGTTAAGCCCGGGACTCCACTTATCCCCTACCAGTTTACGGAACTGGGGCCATGATACATGGGTGAGTTTCCTGGCGTCCGGGTCCTTCCTGGGATCGGCGGTGTACACATGATCGACGTTGGACATATTTACGACCCTTGAAGCGCCGAACCGCCCGGCAAGCTCCACTGCCCGCAGGTCGGTGGAGCTTCCCGGTTCAAAGCCTGCGCCGATGACTATCCTCCTGGACGGATCGATCTCCTCTTCAGGGTCGTGGATGATCCTCTCAACCGCCTCATGGGCGAAGATGGACCTGACCAGTTCCGCGTTAAGCCTGGTGGCCCTGATCCCGATCCAGTCAAGGTCCTTTTCAGGTATCTGCGCCAGTTCCCTGGCCGCATCCTGATACTCCCTGCAGACCCTGCCCCCCCCGCAGATTATGATGAAGCGCATCTCTGCCAGATCGAGGATGATCCTCCTGAACTCTTTCAGGAACGGGATATCCACACCGTCCGGCACGATTATTGAACCCCCCAGGGATATGACTACTGTATCCAACGTGGTCTCAGACCTCCTCTCCGTACTGCTTCCTGATCCATGACCGGTACTCTCCGCTCCTCACCCGGTCAACCCACTCCCTGTTGTCCAGGTACCACGAAACGGTCTTGCGCATGCCCGATTCCAGGGACTCCTCCGGGGTCCAACCCAATTCCCCTTTCAGCCTGGTAAAATCGATGGCATACCTCCGGTCATGGCCGGGTCGGTCCTTCACAAATCCTATGAGTCCCCTTCTCGGGTTATCGAGCCGTGAGGCGGCCAGTTCGTCCACCATATCGCAGACCATCTCCACTATCCTGATATTCTCCATCTCGCTGGCGCCCCCGACGTTGTAGGTCATACCCCTTTTCCCCTGCTTCATAATGGCCCATACGGCCGTGCAGTGGTCCCTGACGTAGAGCCAGTCCCTCACGTGGAGCCCGTCCCCGTAAACAGGAAGGGGTCTCCCCTCAAGGGCGTTTAAGATCATGAGGGGGATCAGTTTTTCAGGGAACTGGTAGGGTCCGTAGTTGTTGGAGCAGTTGGAAATGGTCACGGGGAGGTCGTAGGTCTTATGGTAGGCCCTGACAAGGTGATCGGAGGCGGCCTTTGAGGCCGAGTAGGGGCTGTTTGGTCTGTAGGGGGTGTCCTCGGTAAAGGCCCCGTCCCTGCCCAGGCTCCCGAAGACCTCGTCCGTGCTGATCTGGTGAAAGAGCTCCAGCCGGTCCCGGCCCTCCCTTGCCAGTTCCAGGAGGTTGAAGGTCCCCACGATGTTGGTCTGGATGAAGGCGTCAGGGCCTGATATGGACCGGTCCACATGGGACTCGGCCGCAAAGTGGCAGACGGTATCTATCTCATAATCGTTGAAGATCCTGGACATATCCCCCCTGTTGCGGATATCCGCGTGCATGAAGGTGTAACGGTCGCTGAACCTTTGTTCCATATCCTCCAGGTTAAAGGGATTCCCCGCATAGGTGAGGGCGTCCACATTGATCACGCGGCCCTCAAAATCAGACTCTTCCAACAGGTACCTGATAAAGTTGGTGCCTATGAAGCCGCACCCGCCTGTAACCAGCATATTTTTCATATCATCCCTCATCTGCCTCCCGGATCAGGCGGTCCCTGAACCGGGAAACGAACTCTTCAAGGTCCTTTTTCCAGTCCCGCATCACGTTTATACCCTGCCTCTTCAGGCGCCGGTTCTCCAGGATGGAGTTCATGGGTCTGGTGGCGGGGGTGGGATACTCATCCGTGGTGCAGGGGACAAGAAAATGGCGGATGCCCATTGTATCGAGGAAACGGGTGGCCAGCTCGTACCAGGTGCAACACCCCTCTGACGTGGCATGATAGGTGCCTCTCCCGCCGGATTCTATGAGCCTGACGATCTGGAGGGCGAGCCGGTAACTCCACGTGGGGGAACCGAACTGGTCGTTTACCACCCTTATCTCCCTGTGGGGATCCTGGCGGGCGAGCCTCAGCATGGTCTTCAGGAAATTGTGGCCCCTGATGCCGTAGAGCCA
>DREN01000363.1 GCA_011051075.1 Deltaproteobacteria bacterium
ATCTTCAATCGTACATCTGCTCCATAGTCCAGTCAGGTCTTGAGTTGATCCTCCAGGGAAAGACCGACTTCCTGGATGCGTTCCTCTTTCCTCACACCTGCGATTCCATCCAAAACATGGCTTCGGTGATCTTTGACTACATCGGTGCACAAAAACCGTGTTATTTTTTCTACCACCCCAAGGCCCCCTACGGCGCCGCGGCCAGGGAATTCTACCGGCAGCAGTTGGGAGATCTTGCGGATTCCCTGTCAAAACAGTTTGGACCGCTCGACCCCATTGTGCTCAAGGAAAAGGTGGAACAGGGCCAGCATATTGCCCACCTCATAGAGGAGTTGTATCAGATGCGGGCCCGGGGCGCTCTGGGTCTCAGCAACGTGAATTTCTATGACCTGATCCGGCGGGGAGAATACCTATTCCCTGATGACTGGGCCCCGGAACTGGAAAAGCAGGCGAAACAGCAGGAGGAAGCTGAAAACTTCCGGGTGCCTATTCTTCTGAGCGGAGTCCTCCCGAACCCGGTGGACCTTCTACAGCTTCTTGACGACTTGCGGGTCCTGGTGGCCCATGACGACCTCTTGAACGGGAGCCGTCGACTCATTGTCCCGGGAAATGATTTCAAAGACCCCTTTGAGCAGCTCACCGAGTCCTATTTTTCCATGCCGCCGTGCTCAACCAGGGGGTCATCCGTTGCTCGACGGAGGGATTATCTTTTTAAACTGATTGAAACAAGCGGGGCACGAGGAGTGATTTTTAACATCGTGAAATTCTGTGAACCCGAGTGGTTTGATATCCCGAACCTCCAGGAGGGCCTCAAGGAACGGGGAATCCCGAGCCTCGTCCTGGATACGGAATTGAACCAGGGCTTTTCCGGGCAAATGGCCACCAGGGTGGAGGCCTTCATTGAAACGCTCGACAGGAGTTAGTCCCGCCGTGCGGCGGGATTGGCTCGTCGCAGGCGGCTCTGCCCGGTCTAACCCGCTTTTTTCTATTCACCCTCTTGCAGGGGTCGATTAGAAGTGATTTGACAAACTCCGAGGTGATTTATGTCTCTATATCAAACGGCCAAGTATCATTTCATGAAAGACGTGGGGGCACCCGCTCTTCTCAAACTTCAGGAAAAGCGCAAAAAGAGGCACCCCGGAAAACCCAATCCTCATCTCGGGCCTCCGCTCAAGTGTTCAGGAAGACTCCGGGAGATCATGACCCGGCATTACTACCTCTCCCGCTTTGCCCAGGGAGCCAGGCCCGTGGCCTGGGTCACAAGCGGTGCTCCTGTGGAGCTCCTCAGGGTTTTTGATTTTTACACGGTCTATCCTGAAAACCATGGTGCCCTGTGCGGTGCCAGGAAGATGGGCCCGGCGCTCTGTTCTGAGGCGGAAAACAGGGGCTATCACCCTGACCTCTGTTCCTATGCACGCATCGACCTGGGAACCGCGTTTTCCGGAAAAACCCCTACGGGAAAACTCCCCAGGCCGGACCTCCTTTTTTGCTCCAACAATATCTGTCAGACGGTCCTTTACTGGTTCAAGGCCCTTGCGCACTACTGGGACATTCCCCTGATCCTCTTTGATACTCCTTATAATTTCAAAGACATCAGGGAGCATGATATTCAGTATATGGCAAGGCAGCTCGAGGAAATAATCCCGGAACTGGAACGTATTTCCGGTCGAAAATTTTCAGAGAACCGCTTTCAGGAAATCGCGATCATCGCTCGGGACTCGGCCACTCTCTGGGGGCAGGTCCTTGCCACCATGAAAAACCGGCCTGCTCCCATGAGTATCTTTGACGCCTTTGTGCACCTGGCCCCTATTGTCTCTCTCAGGGGCCTTCCCGTTGCCCTGGAGTACTACAAGATCCTCCTTGATGAATTGCACGACCGGGTTCACAAAGGCATCGGTGCCATTACCAATGAAAAAAAGCGCCTCATGTGGGACAATATCGCCATCTGGTTCAAAATACGGGACTGGTCCCTGCTTTTCGCGGAACGGGGTTTTAATTTTGTGGCGGCCACCTATACCAATGCCTGGGCGGAAACCATCCAGTACCTGGACCCACAATCACCTTTCGAGTCCATGGCCAAGACCTACGGCCTGGTTATCCTCAACAACAACCTGAATCACCGGCTCGAACTGATGGCACAGATGATCAAGGAGTACCAGGTGGACGGGCTGGTGGTGCATTCGGACCGGAGCTGTAAACCCTATTCAGTTGGGCAGTATGACCTGAAACGGCTGCTCAGTGAGCGGCTGGGGATCAATGCGGTTGTAATCGAGGCGGATATGACGGATTCCCGCGCCTACTCCGAAGAGCAGGCCAGGACTCGCCTGGAGGCATTCTTCGAAGCACTGGAAAACGAGGCGTAAGGCGTAAGGCACAAGGCTGAAGGCAAAAAAGAAATGCCTTCAATCGTATCTCGGCATTTTTCACGGCTTTCGGAGCATGGCTGCGACGGCAAATCTTCCTGTCTTTCCCTCTTTTCGGTAGGAATAGAAGAGATCCGCCCGGCATCGGGTACAAACCCCGGCAATTTCCACATGGTCTCCCACAACCCCTGCTTCCATCAACTGCCAGCAGCTCACTGCCCAGAGATCAAAGTAATTCTCCCGCACCTGGAACCTGCGGAAGTTCTCCGGGAAATAGTGCTCGTGCCCCCGAAATTCTCCGCAGCACGGTCCCAGGGAGGGGCCGATGGCGGCAAGGATAGCGGCCGGCCTGCATGAAAATTCCTTTTCCATGCGGTTGACCGTCTTGCCAAGGATGTTCTGCACGTTTCCCCGCCACCCGGAATGGACCACTGCGATAACATTTTTCTCCGGATCATAGAGGATAACGCCCTGGCAGTCAGCCAGTTTTACCAGAAGCCCTCGACCCGGCACATTCGTTATGAGGGCATCGGCGGAAGGGGAACCATCTGCGGAAACGAGGTAATCTCTCTTGAGGACCACGGCGTCATCACCGTGAATCTGCTTTGCCTGTGCCAGTTCTTCCGCCCCAAGGGAGCCCTGAATCCTCGCCAGGTTCTCTTGTACCAGGGCGGGAAAATCATCCACTGAGGAGGCCACATTGAGGCTCGCAAAAGGGCCACCGCTCACACCCCCATGCCGGGTAAACACCGCGTGAACAAGGTTTTTGCTTGCAGACAGTTTTGGAAAGCGAAAGTGCAGGGGATCATCATCCTGACGGACGAGACCGGAAAGAGTGTAGCGTGGTATACTTGGAAAAAATGGGGAAGAGGGGGGATCTGATGAACGCATTTCGTTAAAAGTCCTTGGCCGTGCATCCCTCTTCAAACCAGGAACGGCACATCCGCCCCACCGGGAGATCAGAGATAGATTTCATCACGACACAAACTTTCTTATTTACCGCTGCTTCCTCCCGGACCTGACGGGGTTCATAAGTGTCTGTCACGTGAGGTCCATCTCCTTCCCTCGAATGGTTTGAGACATCCCGAATCAGGGTTCTCCGAAGGACGTTCGACCCCGCATGAGCGGATTTCGGGTCATGGGGCACCGCTAGCTCCCCGCCTAGCACGACCAAGGATCAACGAAAAATTGATTCCAATTCGCATTCAAGCGCCACCGGCGTTGGCCGAGTCGCAGACTCCTCGGCGTACTGAAAATGTATGCCTCCGTCGCCTCCTCCTTGCCGCCCTGGTTTCATCTTGAATGCAAAATAGAATTAGAAGACGTCCACCCTTTCTTTCAGTTCTTTTCCCACCTTGAAAAAGGGGAGCTTCTTGGGACCGACTTCGATCACTTCCCCCGTCTTGGGGTTTCGGCCCTTGTAGCCTTCGTATTCCTTGATCTTGAAGCTGCCAAGTCCTCTGATTTCAACCCGTTCTCCTGCCGCGAGAGCACGTTCCATTTCACCAAAAACTGTGTTCACCACTTCTTCGGCCCTCTTTAGGGGCAGGCCTTCAGCCTTTGCCAGAGCTTCTACCAATTGCGATTTGTTCATATTCCCCCTCATTTCTGCGGTTAATGCCTGACGAAAAGAGTGTTTCAAAGGCAGGTATGCAAAAATAATCCATCATAAAAATGAAGTCAAGTGAAATGAACACATTCAGGAGAGTTTACTTTTTTCAGCCTTTGGGATATAAACCCGACACACTACCGCACTCAAGAATGCGTAAATGCCCAATAAATCCTGTGAACCCATCACCGCACAGGAGAAGGTGGCGGTATCGAATAACAAAACAGGTGTACGAGCGACTTCCTTGTTGCGAATGCACAAGACATTAACAAAGGGTAATCGCAACCAGAGGTTGCTCCTGCAAACGAGGAATGAATCTGTTCCCGCAGAGCGGGAGGCACCATGAACCCCCCGGTCCCGGTATAACCTATCCGGGCTCTCCACCAAATATGGAGGGTTTCATCAAGGCCAAAACTTATTCGATGTTTTTTGTGGAGGGAAACCAGCATGAAGAGACTGATCCGCCCAGGGATACAAGACCTTGTTCCCTATCCGCCCGGGAAACCCATAGAGGAACTCGAGCGGGAGCTTGGTATTCAGGGGTCTATTAAACTGGCATCCAATGAAAATCCACTGGGTCCCTCACCAATGGCCCTGGAGGCGATTCGAGCGAAACTCAATACCCTTCACCGGTACCCCGACGGCAGCGGGTACTATCTCAAGTCAAAATTGAGCGAGAAATTTCACCTTCCCCTGGACCGAATCCTCCTGGGAAACGGTTCAAACGAACTTATTGAATTGATCGTCCGCACCTTTCTTGAGCCTGGAGACGAGGCCGTGCAGCCGTTTCCCACCTTTCTCGTCTACGAGAAAATCGTAAAAGGCGCCGGGGGCAGGATGATCTCGGTTCCCCTTGCGGATTTTGGGCTTGACTTGAAGGCCATGGTGAACGCCCTCACCCCACGGACGAAAATCCTCTTTGTAAACAATCCTAATAACCCCACCGGAACTATTCTGAAAAAATTGGAACTATTCCAATTCCTCAAGAATATCCCCAAAGAGGTGATCGTGGTGATGGATGAGGCGTACGTGGAATTCGTCACGGACCCCGACTTTGCAAACGGGATTGAACTCCTGGGCAAACACCCCGGTATCATCGTCCTCAGAACCTTCTCAAAACTTTACGGCCTGGCGGGACTCAGGATCGGTTATGGGTTCGCCCGCGAAGAGCTTGCTGACTATATAAACCGGGTGCGCCAGCCCTTCAACGCCAATACCCTTGCCCAGGCCGCGGCCACCGCCGCGCTGGATGACAGGGCCTTTGAGGAGCAGACGTTGCACACGGTGCGTGAAGGTCTTCAATATCTCCATGAGCGTTTGGACAAGATGGGCCTCGACTACCTTCCCACCCAGACAAACTTTTTTTTGATAAGAGTGCATCCCGGGGGCCGGGAAGTATATGAAAAATTGTTGCGGGAAGGAGTTATCGTTCGTGCCATGGATAGTTACGGCCTCCCCGAATATATCCGGATAAACGTGGGGCTTCCGGAAGAAAATGAGCGATTCATCACCACATTGAAAAAGGTCCTGACATTGACTTGATATGTTCTGGATGCCGGATCGAGTCCGGCATGACGGTTCTAAGGTTTTTGTAACTGAGAGGTGAGCGGTTCCATGAGTGAAATTATTACCATTGACGGCCCCGGAGGATCAGGAAAAAGCACTATCGCCAGGATGATGGCGAAGAACCTGGGCTTTGTCTATCTGGACACGGGCGCCATGTACCGGGCCGTGGCCCTTGCCGCCATGAGGAACAAGATTCCTTTTGACCAGGGAGCGCTGCTCGGCGATCTCTGCAGTGCCATGAACCTGCAGTTTAAACATGTGGAGGATGCAAGCAGGCTTCTTCTCAACAATGAAGACATCTCCCTTGCCATACGCAGCCCGGAAATGGACATCGCCTCTTCCGCGGTATCTGCGGTCAAAGAGGTCCGGATCGCCATGACAGACCTCCAAAGGCGGCTGGCGCAAAATATCAATGTGGTGGCAGAGGGGAGGGATATGGGAACCGTGGTCTTTCCAAATGCGAAAAACAAGTTCTTTCTCACCGCAAGGCCTGAGGTGCGAGCGCAGAGAAGATACCTTGAACGGAAAGGGCGCGGGGAAGATATCACGTTCGAGGAAGTGGAAAGGCTCCTGAAAAAGAGAGACCGGCAGGATGAATCAAGGAACCTTGCACCTCTAAAGCCGGCTGAAGATGCAATCATCATTGATTCATCGGACCTGGATTTGGAGGAGGTAATCCAACTCATGTTGGACAATGTAAGAAAAGCGTAACAATCCTTCCAAATCATGCAATAAAAATAAACGTTGAATTTTTTATAATCTTTTGCTATTTATCAAAGGTTAAGCTTGTCAGAAAGGCAAATAGACGCAGGGGGTATTTGGTTGAATGGGAAATGGAACAGACGAAATCATGGTAGAAAAAACTGGTGAAAACAGCATGGATGAAGCACCTATTAGCAGTGACTCCAATGAGTTATCCCAATCAGGCGACGAAGCGAATCTTGAACAGGAAAGCTCGTCTGAAGGCAGTTTCATGGAACTCTACGAGGAAAGCCTCAGGAGTATCCAGGAAGGTGAAGTTGTCCGGGGAGAAATTGTACAGGTGGACAAGGAATATGTCCTTGTGGACATTGGATACAAGTCTGAAGGGCAAATCCGCATAGAAGAGTTCATTGACGCTGAAGGGAACATCACAGCCAAGGTGGGAGATAAGGTGGAGGTTCTCCTTGAGCGAAAGGAAACCGATGAAGGGCTTATTATCCTATCCAAGGAAAAGGCTGCCAAGATAAAAATATGGGACGAGATCAAGAAGGTCTATGAAGAGGATAAAACCATCCGGGGAAAGATTGTGTCCCGGGTTAAAGGCGGGCTTTCTGTTGACATAGGCCTCCAGGCCTTTTTGCCGGGGTCCCAGGTGGATCTCAGGCCCATACGGGATATGGATTCCCTGGTGGGCACCGAGCATGATTTCAAGATTGTGAAATACAATAAGCGACGGGGAAACATCGTTCTGTCCAGGAGAGCCATCCTGGAAGAGGAGCGAATGGCACTGAGGGAAAAAACACTGAAGGTCCTTGAAGAAGGCGCGACCCTGGAGGGGACCGTAAAAAATATCACTGATTACGGATTGTTCGTAGACCTTGGGGGTATTGACGGACTCGTACACATCACCGACATGTCATGGGGCCGGGTCGGCCACCCATCTGAAATGTATCACGTGGGTGACAGGATAACGGTGAAGATCCTCAGTTTTGACAGGGAAAGGGAACGTGTGTCACTCGGGGTCAAGCAATTGACCTCCGACCCGTGGAGCAATGCCGCCGACAAGTACCCGTCAGGGACCCGCATCCAAGGCAAAGTGGTCAGCCTCACTGATTACGGAGCCTTTGTGGAGATCGAAGAGGGTGTCGAAGGATTGATCCATGTCTCCGAAATGTCCTGGACGAGAAAAGTGCGGCATCCTTCCCAGCTCTTGAGTGTGGGGGATATGGTGGACGTCATGGTGCTCAACATGGACGCAACCAAGAAGCGTATCTCCCTTGGCATGAAGCAGGTGGAGCCAAACCCCTGGGATGTCATCGCGGAAAAATATCCTGTTGGCACGACCATTGAAGGAAAAATAAAAAACATTACTGATTTCGGAATCTTTATCGGCATTGACGAAGGAATCGACGGGCTGGTACACATCTCTGACATCTCCTGGACCCGGCGGATCAAGCATCCCTCTGAAGTTTACAAGAAAGGGGAGGAAGTACAGGCCGTTGTCCTCAATATCGACAAGGACAATGAACGTTTTTCCCTGGGAATCAAACAGCTTGTTCCGGATCCGTGGAATGACATCCCGGTGAAATACAAGGCGGGTACCAGGGTGACCGGAACGGTGACCAACGTAACTGACTTCGGGATATTTGTTGAACTGGAGGAGGGCATAGAAGGCCTCATCCATATCTCCGAATTGCCGAAAGACAAGAAAGGGCAGAGCCTTTCACGTTTCCAGGTGGATGATGTCATCCAGGCAAAGGTCGTCAATGTGTCTCCTCAAGACAAGAAAATAGGCCTCTCTATCCGCAAACTCGAAGAGACCTCTGAAAAGCCTTCCTACTCCAGTTACCTCAATAGTCATGGGAGCGGCGCCACGTCGAACCTCGGGGAACTTCTGAAGGAAGAGATGATGAATCTCCAGCGGCATTCCACTTCGGATAATGAGGAAGGATCGGATGCTGCAGAGGCACAGGAGGGGGACAACCTGGAAGCCGAAACGGAATCAGACATGGCCCCGGTTTCCGACGCAGAAACTGCAGCCGAACCGGAATCAGCGGGCGATGGTGCAGAAACCGTAGAGGCCTCCCCAGCAGAACCTTCCTCAGAAAATGTCCCTGAATCCGAGGAAAGCTCGGCAGATGCCTCTGACGTGGAGTTGGAAAAACCGGACCAGGCATCCAACTAGATGGCGAAAAAAAAGCATCCCATATTTACCGTGCTTCTCATCATAGCGGTC
>DREN01000225.1 GCA_011051075.1 Deltaproteobacteria bacterium
CCCTCCCTATGGAGATCAGGAGTTCAGCCTGGGTAATATCTAATTCCCCTGCCCCGGCCTCAACAAACTCCACAAACTCCTTTCCTCCGGGTGTCAGATTGGGAGGAAGTTCCCCCCTGACCGTATCTCCTGGGGGCCTTTTTTCGGCCTCATCGGGGGGCGGAAAGGCCCCCGGTCGAACGGTAATGAGGTATCCGGCGGACTGCCTGAACCTCACCTTGGAGAAGAGCTTTCCGCTGTAGATCTGCCTGGATACCACCGGACGACCCTCCTCCATACGGATATCCACGCAATCGGTGACAAGGGGATAACCTGTCCTCACGGCAAGGGCAGGCGCAAGGTCCAGGCCCCAGGAGGTATGGCCCATAAGGGTCATGAGGGGTGCGCGCTCCCTGATAAGCCGGTCAATGACCTCCTTATACGTGTCAGCGTCAAAAATTTCAAGGCGCTCATCCTCAAACCGAATGACACGATCCGCCATTTTTGCAAGGTCCTCTGCAAACCCTCCTCCTTTTCCTGCCAGGAGTACGGCGGTGAGCGTACTGGAGGTGATTTTGCAAAGCTCCCGGGCCTTGAAGAGCATCTCAAAGGTGATCTCCCTTATCTCTCCCATCCTGTGTTCCGCAATAACAAATATCTCGCCCATCTAAATATTCACCCCCCTTTCCCTTATGATCTGGATAATCCTCCCTGCAACGGCAGAGGGGTCTCCCTCTATCATCTCCGCCCCTTCGGTCTCCGGTGGGAGAGATACCTCTTCCACTACGGTTTGAGGGGTAAGATCTTCCTCTGAAAGGCCCATATCCTCCACATTGATCACGGAAAGCTCCTTTTTCCTGGCCTTTCTAATGCCCATGATGGAAACATATCTGGGCTCGTTGATACCGGTCTGGATGGTCAGGAGTGCGGGGAGCCTTATCCTTGATACCTCGTCCACTCCCCCCTCAAGCTCCACCCTTATCAAGGCCTCATCCCCTCGAGGTTCCACGCCGGTCACCACGGCCGCGTGGCAGAGGCCCAACTCTTCCGCCAGCATAATCCCCACCATGCCTGCGTTATGGTCGTCCGACTGAACTCCGGTCAGGATGAGGTCGTACTCTAAGTCTCTCAGGGTTTTCGCAAGGATCCTGGAAACGACAAACCCGTCTAACTCCCGATTTCCCGGCTCAACCCTTATGGCCCTGTCCGCTCCCATTGCCAGGGCCCTCCTCAGGACCTCCTCATCATCCTCGTGACCCACGCATACGGCCGTAACCGTTCCGCCAAACTCCTCCTGGAGCCTGACCGCCTCTTCAATGGCATAGTTGTCCCAGTCATTGATCACGTATGCCAGGGCGTCCTTCCTTATATCGGTTCCCCGCTCATCAACCTCCAGGTCCACCTCCTGGGTCAGAGGGACCCGCTTTATGCAAACAATGATATTCATGTCGTACCTCCTTAATCCGGATAAACCCGCCATAGGGGGACAGGCCGGAAAAGTGTCTAAAGTGAGCTAAAGTGACTAAAGTTGGCGTTCTTTGATTAGATATTGGACGTTCGATGTTGGACGCTCGTTTTTTCCATCACTGGCTTTCCCGACCTCTTACCTACAACCGCCGCCCTCTTTCCTTTCCATCCAATCATCAATCCAAAGGCAGGCGTAATGCTCAAGGATACTGTTCCCCAACCTTGTGCCTTGCGCCTACTACGTTGAAACCACGAGCCCCATCAGATCAACCACCCTCATCTCATCCTCCAGTCCCCCTGTCTTGATGGCATCTTCAAAGTGAATGAAGCAGAAGGGGCACGCTGTGATGATGTTGTTGGCCCCTGCCTCCCTGGCCATCTGTATCCTCACTTCTGCCATCCTCATCTCTTCCTGCTCGATCTCGTGCCACAGCATCACGTCTCCCCCGCCGCAGCAGAAACTCCTGTCCTGGGACCGCTCCATCTCTACCAGTTTCAAACCAGGTATGGACCGGAGGATCTTTCTCGGGGCACGGTATATTCCGTTATGACGCCCAAGATAACAGGGATCGTGGTAAGTGTACACATCTTCCCCGTCCAGCGGGCCTTGGGGCCGCAGGGAGTGGTTCTCCACGAGTTCAGCAAAAAACTCCGTATAGTGCATAACCGGAAGTGTTCCGGGATAATCGTTTTTCAGGGTGTTGAAGGCGTGGGGATCGCAGGTGACGATTCTCTGGAAAGATATCTGACTTAGGGTCTCCATATTCTCTTCAATCAGAAGCTGGAAGAGGCCCTCCTCACCCATGCGGCGAACCTGATGGCCCGAGTCCCTTTCAAGGGGGCCCAATATGGCGAAATCAACCCCTGCTGCGTGAAACCCTGCTACAATACTACGGGCCATGGACTGGGCCGCAGGATCGTAGGATCCGTAACCGTCCACAAAGAAGAGCACGTCTGTCCTATCTCCTTTCTTGAGGATCCTTACCGGTCCGGCCCCTGTCTCTTCGATCCAGTCAGCCCGTTTTGACGGGGGTTTGCCAAAGGGGTTTCCCGTCTTTTCCACATGCATGAGGACCTGGTTGAAGGTCTTGGGGTTCTGGGATGTCTCGATCAGATGGCGTCTCATGTCTACGATCTTGTCAATATATTCGATGAAGACAGGGCATTCCTCTTCACAGGCCCCGCAGGTGGTGCAGGACCAGATCTCGTCCCCTGATATGATCTCCCCCACCATGGACTCGGGCTCATCTTCCCCGGGCTCTCCCTGTTTAAGGCCCAGAAGGGGGACCGTTTCAAAACAGTGATCCCTCAGTTTGATGGTGAGGGTCTTGGGCGAAAGGGGCCTCCCGATGGCGTTGGCCGGGCAGTTGTCAGAACACCGGCCGCACTCGGTGCAGGTATAAAAGTCCAGGATATGCTTCCAGGTGAAATCTCCTATATTTTCAACTCCGATCCTGTCCAGATCATCCATATCTTTCACGTCCCAGCGGGCAGGCTTGATGGAGCCCCGGGAGAGCCTCCTGAAAAACAGGTTGGGCAGGGCCGTAATAATGTGGAAGTGCTTTCCCAGGGGAAGGAAGTTCAGGAAAAAGAAAAAGGCCACGATATGCAGCCAGTAACCGGCTGTGTGCGCCACCGTCAGGAAACCATGATCAGAACCCTGAAGGACCAGTGCCCCCAGCTCAGAGGCGGGAAGCCAAGGCATCTGCTCCGGACGGTCTATGAGAAAGGCGCTTCCCTCGTAGAGCATGTCGGTAAGCATAAGAAAGGAGATGAGCCCCAGGACGAGGTAGGCCTCAAACTGATGACTTCCCCTGTACCTTTCAGGACGGATCAGGGCCCGCCTCAGGATGGCCCAGACACACGCCCCAAGGACAATCAGCTCAAACAGGTCCCTGAGGGTGCTGTACAAAGGACCAAAACGGGTCTCCATGAGGGGGCGCAGGATAGGGATACCCAGCCCCTGTGTGACAAGATCGATGGAGCGGAGCCCCAGTATGAGAAACCCCCAGAATATCATGATGTGGATCACACCCGCCCACAGGTAACGGGGTTGCCGCTTCTGGAGGATACCGTAGGTAAAGAGCCCGCAGAGCCTTTTCCACCAAGAATCAAAACGGGGATCCGCAGCCCCTGAACGTATGGGGAGCCATCTTCGGTATATGAGGAATGAGAACAGGGAAAGCCCTGCCAGAAAGATGGCCCAGGCGAAAACAAGACCCGGGACCCCCATATAGGTCTGGTAAGCAGGATGTAACATAAGCATAGTCGGACCCCTTTCGGGATTCAGGGGTTCGGTAGGGCCAGAGTCACGCCCTTAACGGATAGCGGGACTCCTTGGCCCTTGATGTCCCCTTAAAATACTCCGCGTCCGTGGGAAATACCCGGATGCCCTGCCGAACGTACTCGGATGGGATTTAAGCCAAACAAACGTTTGATTGAAAAATACCATCTGTCCCAAGGCTTGTCAATCCTGATCTGGCAAAAACCCGCAACTGTCCGTTTGAAATCATTGCCATTGCCTGAGGGATTGGCACTGTTTCCGTGGAAACCCCCACGGACTCAGGGTAAGGGCACATCTCGAAACTTCCCCGCCCATCAGGAGGCTTGACATGAACGGCCCCGCTAAGCTATGAAGTACCTGTTCTCTGACACATTATCAAGTATGGAGGGATGGTGGCTGAAAAGAAGTTCGAAGAGGCAATGGAGAGGTTGGAAGAGATCGTCCGGAGCCTTGAGCAGGGGGACCTGCCCCTGGAGGAGTCTCTAAAGGCATTTGAGGAAGGGATGGGTCTGGCCAGTTTCTGCTCCAGGGAACTGGAGGCTGCGGAAAAAAAGGTGTCCCTCCTCGTGAAGGAAGGCGACGGCAGACACGGTGAAGTCCCCTTTGAACTGGATGGCGATGAAGATCTCACATGAAACCTTCGGGGAGTTGAAGACCTATCTGGCCGAAAAAAAAGAAATGGTGGAGACGGCCCTTCACCGATATTTTCCTGAACCTGAAGGCCTGATCTCCGATCTAACAGAGGCCATGAGATACAGCCTGTTCGCGGGCGGAAAGAGACTGAGGCCCATTCTCTGCGTGGCTGGGGCCGAGGCAGTGGGGTGTCCGGGAGAAGATGTCCTCCCTGTGGCGTGCGCCATGGAGCTGATACACACCTATTCGCTGATTCATGACGATCTTCCCCTCATGGACGATGACGACTTCAGGAGGGGGAAACCCACCAATCACAAGGTCTTCGGAGAAGCGATCGCGCTCCTGGCAGGGGACGGCCTTCTGACAGAGGCCTTCAGCCTTATGACTTCATCACATATATCGCCCCGGATACCCCATAAGGCCCTTTTAAGGGCCATCCATCTCATCTCTCGGGCCGCGGGCCATGAAGGGATGGTAGGAGGTCAGACAGTGGATATCCAGTGGGAGGGAAGGGGGGCGAATCCTGAAGTGGTGCACTTCATGCATACCCACAAGACAGGGGCCCTGATAACCGCGTCCGTGGCCTCCGGGGCCGTCATGGGAGGCGCCGGGGAATCCCAGATCCAGACCCTTGTCTCCTACGGTGAAAAAATAGGCCTAGCCTTTCAGATCTCAGACGATATCCTCGACATTGAAGGTGACAGCGAGACCATGGGCAAGCAGACCGGGGCCGATCAGGGAAAGGGAAAGACGACCTACCCGGCGGTTTTGGGTCTGGAGGAATCAAGGAAAATCCAGTCCGATCTGGTCCAGACGGCCATACAGGACCTCCAGGGGTTTGACAGGAGGGCCGAGCCTTTGCGCTGGATCGCCCGGTATATTATTGAGAGAAAGAAATGAACACGCCTGACACAGGAAAAAACCTGCTGAACAGTATCGACAGCCCTGCCGATCTTAAAGGGCTCTCCCTTGAAAAACTCCAGCAACTGGCAAAAGAGCTTCGCCAAAAGATCATTGAAACCACCTCCAAAACAGGCGGTCATCTGGCCCCGAGCCTGGGGACCGTGGAGCTGACCATCGCCCTCCACTACGTATTCGATACCCCTCTGGACAAGATCATCTGGGATGTGGGGCATCAGGCCTATGCCCACAAGCTTATCACCGGACGCAGGGACCGGTTTCATACCCTGAGGACCTACGGGGGGATCAGCGGGTTTCCCAAGAGGGCCGAGAGCCCCTACGACACCTTTGATACGGGACACAGCAGCACCTCCATCTCAGCGGGATTGGGTATATCAACGGCAAAATGCCTCAAGGGGGAGAAGAGAAAGGTCATTGCCGTTATCGGCGACGGTTCCATGACCGCCGGCATGGCCTTTGAGGGACTTAATCAGGCAGGGGAGACTGAAAAAGACCTGATCGTTGTCCTGAACGATAACGCCATGTCCATTGCGCCCAATGTGGGCTCCTTTTCATCTTTCATAAGCAGAAAGATGACCGGCAAGAGGTTCGTCAACATGAGGAAGGACCTGGAGAACTTCATAAAATCCCTGCCCGGCGTTGGCGAAAATATACTGAACTTCGTTCGCAAGAGCGAGGACTCCTTCATCACCTTCTTTACCCCCGGCATGATGTTCGAGGCCTTCAAGTTCAGGTATATCGGTCCGATCCAGGGCCACCGCATCGACCGGCTCATAGAGGCCTTTACAAACGCCTCCCATCTGGAGGGTCCTGTCCTCCTTCACGCCCTCACGGTTAAGGGTAAGGGGTATGAGTTCGCTGAAAAAGACCCGGCCCACTTCCACGGGGTAGGTTCGTTTGAAATCCAGACCGGTTCACCCCCTGAGGACAGGCCCAAGCCTCCGCCGTCCTACACCAGCGTGTTCGGTAAAACCATGGTGGAGCTTGCCGAAAAAAACGACAAGATATTTGCCATTACCGCTGCCATGCCCGAGGGCACGGGGCTGACCGCATTTGCCAGGGCCTTTCCCAAGAGATTTCTGGACGTGGGCATAGCGGAACAGCACGCGGTAACCTTTGCGGCCGGCCTTGCCACCGAAGGGTTCAGGCCGGTGGTGACCATATACTCCACCTTCCTCCAGAGGGCCTTTGATCAGATCATACACGATGTCTGCCTCCCCGGACTTCCCGTGGTTTTCGCTCTGGACCGGGGAGGGATCGTGGGTGAAGACGGACCCACCCACCACGGGAATTTTGACATGACCTACCTGCGGGGCATCCCTAATATGACCGTTATGGCGCCAAAAGATGAAAACGAACTGAGGCACATGATCCATACGGCCTTAGAGCACGACGGCCCCGTGGCCATAAGATATCCCAGGGGGAAGGGAATCGGGGTCCCCATTGATACCGGGTACAGAACCATCCCCATGGGCAGGGCTGAAATACTGAAGGAGGGCAAAGATATACATATACTGGCCATCGGAAGCATGGTTTATCCCTCACTCGACGCGGCGGAAATCCTGGAAAAGGAGGGAATCTCCGTGGGCGTTGTAAACTGCCGTTTCGTAAAGCCCATGGATGAGGGGCTGGGGGAGATCGTTTCCCCTTCCAGCCGGGTCCTGGTAGTGGAGGAGAACACCAGGCAGGGGGGCCTGGGCGGGGCCGTCCTGGAGCTGTTTAACGACCTGGGCCTGAACAACGTTCTTCTGAGGCGTATTGGACTGCCGGACAGGTTCGTGGAACATGGCCCCCAGAATATCCTCAGGGAGAAGTACGGCCTGGATACCCGGGGAATCGTGAGGGAGGCCAAGGATCTCCTTGACCGGGCCTAAGGGAGAGAAAGAGAGACTGGACCGCCTCCTGGTCCTGAGGGGCCTTGCCGAAAGCCGTGAAAAGGCAAAGGCCTTGATCATGGCAGGCCTTGTGGAAGTGGAAGGAATGAGGGTTGATAAGGCCGGCCATCCTGTGCCCGTATGGGCCTCCATTTCCGTAAAGAGTTCCGGTCATCCCTACGTGAGCCGGGGAGGGGTGAAGTTAGAAGCGGCAATTGAGCATTTCAAGGTGGATGTGGAATCCCTCCTCCTGCTGGATATAGGCGCCTCCACAGGGGGATTTACCGACTGCCTGCTCAGGCACGGGGCAGGCAAGGTCATTGCCGTGGACGTGGGATATGGCCAGCTCCATTGGAAGCTTCGTCAGGACCCAAGGGTGGAAGTCCGTGAAAGGACGAATATCCGTCACCTGACACCGGAGGACCTGAAGACTCCAGTCCGGGGAGCGGTTATTGATGTGTCCTTTATCTCCCTTAAACTGGTAGTGCCCCCCGTGTCCCGTCTCCTGTCAGACCGCGCCTTTATAATCGCCCTTATAAAGCCCCAGTTTGAGGTGGGAAAGGGTCAGGTGGGAAAGGGCGGGGTGGTGCGGGACCCGGCCCTTCACAGGACGGTGTTAGACGATATCACCCGGTTTTTTGAGGCCTCCCACTGGCGGGTGGAGGGGCATATCCCCTCTCCTCTCATGGGGCCCAAGGGCAACCGTGAATTTCTCATATACGTTACCAGAAAGAAAGACCAGTGACTGCCCGTCTGAACGAGAAGCAAAACCCAGGTTCACATTCTTTGTTTCCCACTGCCCGGTCCCCCTCCCTCCGGGCCGGAAACGGGCCAACCCGGAGTTCCCATGTCTGTTGAGCGTCTGTTAGAGATCATTGAAGAGATAGCAGCGGGCAGATATTCCAACGATATCATGGCCCTGACCAGGGACGATCAACCGGAACCGGTGCGTGCCATCGCAGAGGCCATGGGCCTGATGATGGTAAAGGTTGAGGCCAGGGAATACCGGCTGGAGCTGATGATCAGGGAGTTGGAGGAGCTCAACGAGAAGATCAGGCAGAGCACCGTGAGTACGGTCTCGGCAATGGCCCATGCCCTGGCCGCCCGCGACGCCTATACCGAGGGTCACGCGGCCAGGGTTGCCCACATCGCAGTAAAGATAGCCCGGGAGATGGGACTGGACGACGAGGAGGTGGAGTACGTACGTCTTGGAGGAATCCTCCATGACATAGGGAAAATAGGCTTTTCCGACCGGCTCTTCATTCCCCACGAGGCCAGAAATCCCCCCGAGGTGGTCAAAG
>DREN01000229.1 GCA_011051075.1 Deltaproteobacteria bacterium
ACTTTTCCGCCTTCCCCATGGACCATACTGCCCGCCCAGGCTACCCCCCTTCACCGCCGCCCTCATGGCCCTTTCAGGATCAACGGGGAGCCCTGCCGATTTAAGGGATCGGGCCGCATACCTGGCCACATGAACCCGCTCTCCCGTGGACGGAAGTGACCGAAAGATATGGACCGAGGCATGGGGCAGGAACGACTTCAGGTTGGTCCTGACGATCCCATCGGGGTCGTTTAAGAAGGCCACCGCCATATCTACTTCCGATACCGGCAGGCCTTGCCCATCACCCCTGTTGGTGAAAAGCCTGTGCCACCCTCCCCTGTCCATATCCAGCGCACGACTCACCAGGGGACTGATAAACCAAAGCCCGGGCTCTCTCCCCACAAAGGTAACGTCCATACCTGCGGAGAGGTCTGTCAGGGCCGGCGCCAGCATCAGGGTATCCCCGAGGGCGCCGGGTCTTATGATGAGGACCTCCAAGGCCTTCTCCTTATCAGGCGGGGGAGGCAATAACCAGGATCATGCAATCCTCCTCACCCCTGTTCAGGAGCCCGTGAACCGCGCCCGCAGGGACCCAGACCGCGTCTCCCGGGCCTATCTCCCTTGCCTCGTTGTCCACCCTCATCTCCCCCCACCCGCTCAGGACAAAGTAGATCTCTTCCATCGGGTCCACATGGTCCTCTAT
Source organism: Deltaproteobacteria bacterium (assembly GCA_011051075.1). Lineage (GTDB taxonomy): Bacteria > Desulfobacterota > DSM-4660 > Desulfatiglandales > Desulfatiglandaceae > Desulfacyla. Next base: position 683 of record DREN01000229.1, read on the forward strand.
CCTCTTGCCGGGTTTCAGGCTGGCAATGGCTAAAAAACCTATCTCCTTCAAGGTGCGCCGGTCCAGGATCATCTGGGCAACGGCCCCGCCATGGGCCAGGTAGGTGGTCTCCAGCACTTCCCTGTCATTTACGTTTCGTACTATCATGGTAAAGCCTCCCCGGGACAGGACCTGCACAGGGCTCCGTCTTGCCTCTTGATAACAGGTTGAAATTATGTTGATATAGACGCCTTCTAAAATTCTCTCGCAAAGCCGCAGAGCGCGCAAAGAACAAAAGGGAGAGCTTAGCGACTTGGCGCCTTTGCAGGAGATCACCTTCCCTTCAACCTGCGTTATATCACCACATTTGCGTCCACTTTGACGTTTCCCTGAGGACCTGCATTCGCGGCTTGACTTTTTAGCGCTGTTCAGCAAGAATTTCAAAGCTCATTTCCGGCTTTACGCCGACTTTCCAATTTATAATCCAAACCGTGGAGGATTCCAAATGGAAAAGGGAAGGCTCGATCCCCGCCTGAGACTCATACAGGAGGCTCCCATGGAAGGGAAGGTGGTCCTGTTGCGTGTGGATCATAACGTGGTCAAAAAGGGCCGGATTAAAGACCCCTACCGGATTGACGCCACCATAGGTACACTTTACGCCATTGCCGCGGCAGGGGGAAAACCGATCCTCATAACCCATGTGGGTCGGCCCAGGGACAAAAAAACCGACAACCTGACCTGCAGGGAGGAAGAGTCTGTGGAACCGATCGCCCGGTACATAGAGCAGAGGCTTCCGGTGAACATACATGTACAGGGGTTTCCCATAGATCCCCAAAGGGGGATAAGGCACCTGGACGCATCAATAGCACAGGCCCTTGAAGACCTGAAAAAGGGAAAGATCGGGATGATTTACCTCCCCAATTCACGCTGGTTTCAGGGAGAGCAGTCAAAAGGCCCTGAAAGGGAGATCTTTGCGAACGAGCTTGCCGCGATTGCAGACATCTACGTGAACGACGCCTTCGGCTCGTGGCGCGCCCATGCATCGACCTATGATGTGGCAGGGGAACTGCCCTCCTTTGCGGGCATTCTGCTCCAGAAAGAGCTTATGAATCTCCACCGGGTCCTTGAACCTGAGAGGCCCTTTGTGGGGATAGTCGCCGGCGCAAAGTACGACACAAAGATCGGACCCCTCAAGGCCCTTTACAAAAAGGTGGACCACCTCGTACTTGGAGGGCTCATGTACAACACCTTTGTTGCCGCCAGATACGGGGTTGACATCGCCGGTGTATCAGAGGAAGACAGGGCCCTGGCAATGGAACTGGTCGAGCTGGACAGGGACGGGAAGAAGATCGTGGAGATGCCCTTTCTCATCGAATCGGAGACCTTTGGGGAGAGGGTTGAAGGAAAGTACCGTTCCGTGGAGATCGGCGACCTGAAACAGAGACGAACAGCCGGATACATCCTTGACATAGACCCCAGGTCCTTTGAGGACAAAAAAATCGTGGATATAATCACCACGGCAAGAACGATCTTCGTAAACGCGGTAATGGGGTTTATGCCCCTATACTTTGAGGGTTCCCGGGCCCTGTACAACCTGATCGGGAGTAACGATTCCGCGGCAAGGCTCTTTGCCGGCGGCGATACCCTTCAGGAACTGCGGAACCTCTGCCCGGGCATATATATGGCCGGCCTGGATGATCCCGGCACATACTACTTTACCGGGGGGGGAAGCGTGCTCGCGGCCATTGAACAGGGAACCCCCTACGACCTGAAGCCGGTTAAGGCCCTTATGGATGATTAGGGCGTAAGGCCTGAAGACACGACAGGATCGAGCCTTCGCGTCTTGCTACCCATAAACCCGTAAACCAGGAAGGATCCACCCATGCCCATTACACCCATCTTTGATCCCGCCAAGGAAAAGAGGCCCATGCGGGTAGCGGCCTTCATGTCAGGGTCGGGCACCAACATCATGAGGCTTCTGGAACACGAAAGGACCCTCAGGGCCCGGGAAGGGAGGTCTCCCTTTGAAACCGTCTTCATATTCAGCGATCGTTCAGACAGTAAATCCTCCGGGGAGACCATCGCCCTGAAAAACGGGCTTTTCTATTCCAGCTACGATATCAGGGCGTTTCACTCCATGCGGTCCATCAAAAGGAGCGTGAGGACGCCCGAAGGCATGGCCGCCAGAAGAGAGTACGACCGGACGGCCAAAAGACTGGTGGAGGCATTTGAAATAGATATAATAGCCTTGGGCGGGTATATGAGCTATATTACGCTTAACAGGTGCGTAAACGTTCACCCGGCGGACCTCTCCATATCCCTGCCCGACGGCCGGAGAAAATTTGTGGGAGACCACGCGGTTGAGGACGCCATCTCAGCCGGGGAAAAGGTGTTGAGGTCCTCCACCCTCTGGACGGACGAGGGGGTTGACTCGGGTCCACTGCTGATGGTATCAGACCCTGTCCCGGTTACACTCCCCGAACCCCTGGAAACCCTCATCAGGGACAGGGAGAGGTTCCTAACAGTGGCTGATGAACATCAGGAACGCCTCAAAGAGGTGGGGGACTGGAAGATCTTCCCAAGGACCATTGAACTCATAGCAAGGGGCCGGTTTGCCCTTGATGATGAAGGCCGGGTGTATGTGGACGGCCGTACAGTGCCGGAGGGCTACAGGGAAAAAGGATAGCCCGCCTGCAGGGACAACCCGGCATATCCCCAGCGGGTATCAAAAGAATTCGACCTGTGCGGTTAGGGCTCACTCAAAAACAATTTACTCCCGCTAAAGCGGGACCCAGATTTGGGTCATATTCGGAGTCTCGCAAACTCGCTCGCCTCCCCAACATCTATAACTTGGAAAGGTACCAGTTATTTTTGAGTGAGCCCTTAGACTTCAGCAATTGTGTATACGGGATCTATCCCGCCCGTGGCGGGAGTCCGTCCGTGGGGGCCTCTTTTCCAAAGGGCGCAACAAAATATTGCATCACGACATGGAACGCCCCCTTGCTTGGATTACAGCTTCGGAGCAGGCAGGGAACCGTACATGCTCCAACCGAGACTCTCTCCCGGGGCTCTCCCGTAGCCTGTTTCAAGCGCATGCTGCCGTCCCCATGCAATGAGACAGGGTTTTGCGTCCTTTGGAAAAGAGGCCCCCACGGACTAAGGGTAACCGCACAGGTCGAAAAATTGGAGGCTAACCAATAAGGAGATCCAGCCATGTCAGAATTGATCCCCTGGATGGACAAGGAAATAGACAAGATGCGCAGAGACGTGGAACGTCTCTTCAACAGGTGTTTGCCCGACATAGGCGCGGAACTCTTCTCAGAAGAGGTGTCGGGCGGTATTTCATTTGATACTCTCCTCACCGACGATACCTTCACCATCAGGGCTGTGCTCCCAGGGATTGACCCGGAAAGCCTGGATATCTCCATAAGGGACGACAAACTGACCATCAGGGGGAGCAGAAAGAGGGAGTCTGTTAAAGGGGCCGGGTTTTATCAGAGGGTTGAGAAAAGGTTCTCCTCCTTCTCCAGGACCATCTCCCTCCCCTTCCACGCCGTGGCAGAGGAAGTCAAGGCAACCCTGAACAAGGGAGTGCTCAACATCATGGTGCCCAGGTGGAACCCTGAAAAGGCCCGTAACATAAAGATCAAGACAGTCTGAAACCGGAAATTGGAAACCTGAAATTCAAGATTGCGAGCCTGGAATTATGAGGAGCCTTGAGAAGGTTTATCCCTTAAGCAACGCGCCCGCCATCGGCCCTCTGGACTCCGCGACCATGGTCTTTCCCTCGGCCTTCAGGTTCCGGATCCCGGGTTTCAAACTTCATCACACGCAAGGAGACCGATAATGCCCAGGAAGATCACTTACCCTGAAGTCCCTGTTGAACAGCTCAGATGGAGACTTGATCCGACCACCCTCCCGTTTGAGACTACGGACGACCTCAAACCCCTCAGGGAGATCATAGGCCAGGAGAGGGCGGTTGAAGCCTTCAAGTTCGGGATGGGTATCGACAGGCGGGGTTACAACGTCTTTGTTACGGGCAGGGCCGGCACCGGCCGCATGTCCACGGTCAAAAAACTCCTGCAGGAGATATCAAAGAAGGACAAGGTGCCCGATGACCTCTGCTATGTGAACAACTTCAAGAACCCCGAGGCCCCCATACTCCTCCGACTAAAGGGGGGCACCGGCATCGCCTTCAAAAAGGATATTGACAGCTTTGTGGCGGCCCTGAAGAAACAGATCCCCCAGCTCTTTGAGAGCCAGGAATACGTGACCATGAAAAAGGAGATGATGGAGGCCTATGAGCAGAAAGGGAAGAGTTTTTTCAGAAATCTGGACGAGAAGGTAAAAGAGGAGGGCTTTGCCCTTGTTGATATACAGGTGGGGCAGATCAAGAGACCGGAGGTAATGCCCCTGGTAGATGGAAAACCGATCCACATCGATCAGGTTGAGGCCATGGTTGAAAAGGGGAGGTTCCCCAGGGATGAGTTTGAGGCCATGAAGGAGAAGCACGACTCTCTGAGGGTGCAGGTGGAACAGATCTTCCTTGAGCTCAGGGACCTCCAGAAAGAGATCCAGGAAAAGGTGGAGGAGATGGACCGGGTCATGTTCATGAAAAACGCATCGGCCCTGGCAGCCCCTATCTTCAGGAAATACAAAATCAAGTCCATCAAGAAATATATGGAGGATATGCTGGAAGAGATGGCAGGCAACCTCCAGATCTTCATGCCCCAGCAGCAGGTTCAGATACCGGGGATGCCTTCCATGATGATGCCGGAGGGCGATCGCTTTCACCCCTACAAGGTCAATCTCCTCGTGGATAACAGCGAACAGAAAGGTCCTCCGGTAATAATCGAGAGCTACCCCACCTACAGAAACGTGTTCGGGAGCATCGAAAGGATCGTGGACAGATCAGGGGTCTGGCGCACCGACTTCAGCAAGATCAAGGCAGGCTCCCTGATCAGGGCCATGGGTGGTTATCTGGTAATCAACCTCTTGGACGCCGTTGTGGAACCCGGGGTATGGCAGGCCCTTAAAAGGGCCCTTAAGAGCGAAAAACTCGAGATCCAGACCTACGATCCCTTCTACCTGTTCACCACCAGCGGACTGAAGCCGGAGCCCATCGACATAGATGTGAAGGTGGTGGTTATTTCCGATCCCTACCTGTATCACCTCCTGCTGAGCTTTGACGATGATGTGAGAAAGATATTCAAGGTGAGGGCCGACTTTGACACTGCAATGGATAAGAATGAAGATTCCATAAACCAGATATCCAGCTTCATCAAGATGAAGGCGGAGGAGGAGGGCCTGAGGCCCTTTGACCGGACAGCGGTAGCGGCCCTCATAGAACAGGCCGTCCGCATGTCGGGCAGACAGGAAAAGATATCCACCAGTTTTCCGGAAATAACCGACTATATCAGGGAAGGGGATTTCTTCGCGGGGCAGGACAAGAAAACCACGGTGCAAGGGGCCCACGTGGAAAAGGCCATAAAGGCCAGGAAATCCAGGTCAAGCCTGGTGGAAGACCATATCCAGGAGATGATGGACCGGGGGACCCTGAAGATCGATGTAAAGGGGGAGGCGATAGGTCAGGTGAACGGGCTGGCGGTCTACTCCATGGGAGACTACATGTTCGGGAAACCTTCCCGCATCACCTGCTCCACTGCAATGGGCCGTGCGGGGATAATCAATATTGAACGGGAAGCTGACCTGTCGGGAAATACCCATAATAAAGGCGTCCTGATCCTTGCCGGGTATCTCAGGAAAAAGTATGCCCAGGACAAGCCCATGACCATGAGCGCCAGCATCGCCTTTGAGCAGTCCTACGGAGGCGTGGACGGTGACAGCGCCTCTTCCACCGAGATCTACGCCCTCCTTTCAAGCCTTGCTCAGGTCCCGATCAAACAGTACATAGCGGTCACCGGATCGGTCAACCAGAACGGGGAGATCCAGGCCATAGGCGGCGTGAACGAAAAGATAGAGGGGTTCTTTGACTGCTGCAAAAGGATGGGGCCCGCCAACAACCAGGGTGTTATGATCCCGGAGAGCAACGTAAAGGACCTGATGCTCCGCAAGGACGTGGTGGAGGCGGTAAAAAAGGACCGGTTCCATGTATATCCGGTCAAGACCATTGATGAAGGGATCGAGATCCTGACCGGGAAGAAGGCGGGCGCAAAGAACGTTAGGGGCGCATACCCCAAGGGGAGCATCAACTACCTGGTGGACCAGAAGCTGAAAGAACTTGCGGAAGGGCTTAAGAACTTCGGCAACAACGACAAGGATAAAAAAAAGGGGAAGGGGTCCAAGACAGGGAAAAAGAAGGGGAAATGATCCTGGATAAGACATCCCTTTCAGATCCCGTGGAAAAGAAGATCGCCTGGGCCCGGGGCTGCCACGAAAACTTCGGTGAAGCCCTGCTCAAAGAGGAGAGGATTTCCCGTCTCGTCCTGGATCTGAAGGCCGCGGTTTACACCTCACGCCGGGAAATGGCCCTGACAGGGGTGGTGGATATCTGCAGGCGGTGCGACAGGGAGGAGGGCGGCTCCTGCTGCGGGGCCGGGCTTGAAAACAGGTACGACGGCTGGATGCTCCTTATCAACCTCCTCATGGGGGTGAGACTCCCGGAGACAAGGGCCGGGGAGAAAGACTGTTTCTTCCTGAGCAAGAACGGCTGCATCCTGACCGCCCGTCATGTAATCTGCATCAACTACCTCTGTGAAAGGATAACCCGCCTGATAGAGCCCGGCGCCATAAGGGCCATGAGGGATATGGAGGGGAGAGAGATCAACATCCTCTTCTTCCTACATGAAGAAATGAAGAGAGTTTTGCGAAGATGGACCAGGCCCTGAGGCAGACCCTAACCCTGGTGGCCCGTTTCTACGACCGGAGGAAGGTAGGGGCCGTGGGGCCGTTGGGGTTCAGGAGGTCCACCGATCTGAAGAGACTGCTTGCCTGCCTGGATCGTCTTATTGATGAAGAGATAATCAGGCCCAATAAGAGCGCCTTCCTGGACTTAGGGTGTGCCGACGGGAGGGTAAACCTCTTTTTCAGTTATCTTGTAAGGCTCTCCGTGGGCATAGAGATCGATCAGTGGACCATGGATGAGTACGACCCCCTGCGGAGAGAGCTTCAGGACAGGGTGGTTCAGGAGGACCTGCTGCCTCCCCCCTCAAACACCTTCCTGTTTCATGGAGACTCCACAGACCAGGACCTGCACCAGACCATCGCCCGTAAGACCGGCACGGGGATTCAGTCGTTTGACCTCTTCTACACCTACCTTGTAATGCACGAGGAGTTCGCGGCCATGCTCGCAAACAGGGCAAGGAGCGGGGCCGTATTCATGGTGTACGGCCTGAACAGGATCATGCCCGAATACCCGGGGTTTCGCCTGCTGCGGCATCTGAGCCCCATGGAGGGAATCCTGGCACTTTACCGGAAGGAATAGGCGCTGATGCTGGTTGTAGCGAAGCGGAAATCCCGTGCTTTTTGCGGGGATACTGGCTTCTGGATGCTGGATAAAGCGGAAGCGGATTCGGGGTTCGCGGAAGCCGCCGCATGGGCCTCGGGTTACGGTAACGTCCAAACGTCTCGTAAATTCAGAACTCCTGACCCCAAAGTCAATTGGTGTGCGCAAATACCATTATCTGTGACTTTCAGCCTTCAAGGCATTCTTGGGTGCGTAAATCTTTATGCAACAGATATTCTGATTCCTGAAAGAAAAATCCGGACAACCAGCGTTTTTCGAAGCCGCTTTTTTGTATTTTCGCTTTCTGTGTTGCATCGAAATTTACGTG
>DREN01000365.1 GCA_011051075.1 Deltaproteobacteria bacterium
TAGTTTTCTTCTGTTTCTGGTTAAGCTACTTTCTGGTGTTGAATATCTGCGTGTTCACGATGGTGCTCCGGCCCAGGGACGGCTCACGGAGCATCATCAGCCGGTTACGCGCCATGAGTGCCGCCCCTATGACCAGCATCTGCTGTTCCCCGCCCGAGAGATAACCTGCCAAGTTATTTCGACGGGTCTTGAGGATGGGAAAGTAGTGGAGCACCATGTCGAAACGCTCGCGGATCTGCTTACGGTTGCGACGGGTCCGGGTAGCGGCCATGAGGTTTTCATAGGTTGTCAGGTTCTCGAACACGCACCTCCCCTCCATGACCTGGAAGATCCCTAACCTGACAATATCTTCCGGTGCCTTTTCGTTTATGCGCTGGCCCATAAACTCTATGGTTCCGTCGGTGACCTCCCCCTCCTCCACCTTGAGCAGCCCGGAGATGGCCTTCAGGGTGGTGGTCTTGCCCGCGCCGTTGGCCCCTAACACTGCGACGATCTGGCCCTCTTTCACCTGAAGGGACATCCCCTTGAGGACAAGGATCACGTCATCATATATGACTTCGATGTTGTTTACGATGAGCATGGCATGTCTCTGTTAACATTTCACGCAAAGGCGCAAAGACGCGAAGGTTGTTGGTAAGGGCTCACTCAAAAATAACTTACTCCCGCTAAAGCGGGACCCAGATTTGGGTCATATTCGGAGTCTCGCAAGCTCGCTCGCCTCCCCAACATCTATAACTTGGAAAGGTACCAGTTATTTTTGAGTGAGCCCTAAGTTCATCCAGAAAGGGTCTCAATCTCGTCGTCAATCCCGCGCATGGCGGGATCAGTTTTCAAAATGCAATTCATCCACCCGTTCCTGCAGTACGAACCGCTGCAGCTTTCCACCCTGGGTCCTGGGCAGGGCATCGGTGAATTCGATCCACCGGGGGTACTTGTACACTGCGATCTTTTCCCTTACAAATTCCTTGATCTCCTCCTCCAATTTTTCGGATGGAGAATGACCGGGTCTCAGGACCACAAAGGCATAGGGCTTTACAAGATCGTCCTTGTCCCTGCGGCCGACCACGGCGCTCTCAGAAACGGCCACGTGCTGATCAAGGGCCTTTTCAACCTCCTGGGGGGCCAGCCATTTACCGCCCACCCGCAGCATGTCGTCGCTTCTTCCACGGAAGTAGTAGAAACCGTCTTCGTCTTCCACGTACCTGTCCCCGGTCACGAACCACTCCCCGATCATGTTCTTCTTTGTCTCTTCCCTCATGTTCCAGTAGCAGGAGGCTGTGGAGCCTCCACTCACAAGGAGGTTACCGATTTCTCCCCGGGCCACGGGCTCTCCGTCTTCGTCCAACAGGCGCATCTTGTACCCTGGGACCGGTTTTCCGGTGCTCCCCGGTCTGACTTGGCCGAAACGGTTTGAGAGGAAGATGTGGCAGATCTCTGTGGAGCCTGTGCCGTCCAGGACCTCTGCTCCGAACTCCTTTCTGAAGCGGTGATAGACGTCCTCGGACAGGAACTCAGCCGATGATATACACGCCCTGAGACTGTCAATCGCCGGCAGATCCTTTCCCTCTTCCCTGCATGTCCTCTTATAATCGGCAAGGGCCTTCAAGAGGGTGGGAACGGTAAAAAAGAGGGTGGGTCTGTACCTGACCAGATCCTCGTACATGAGCTCGGGCGTGGGACGGTGATCGATCAGGACGGTGGATCCCCCTACGGCAAAGGGGAAGTACACGCTGTTCCCGAGTCCGTAGGCAAAGAAGAGGAACGAGCCCAGGACCCGATCCCCTTCGGTCATGTCCAGTATCCCCTTGGCATAGGCTTGGGTACAGTAAACCATGTGGCTGTGATGATGGACCGCTCCCATGAGGACCTCCGGGTTTCTGCCGCTGTAAAGCCAGAATGCCGCGTCATCACAGGTGGTGGGGGCGGTCTCAAACTCGAAAGATGCCTCTTTCGTGAGCCGGGTAAAGGAGAGGTGGCCGTGGTCCTCTTCCCCTGTCACTACCACATGCCTGCACAAGGGCGCCTGATCAAGGACCTTCTCGATCTCCGGCAGGAAGACCGGATCCACTATCAGGACCTTGCACCGGCTGTCGTTGAGCATATGCAGGAAGTCCTGGGACTTCATCATGATATTGGTGGGTATGGCCACGGCCCCAAGCTTGATGGCCCCGAAAAAGGAGAAGATCATCTCAGGGGAGTCACGAAGAAGGAGCATGACCCTGTTCTCCATCTCCACACCAAGGTCTCGGAGCATATTGGCGCAACTGTTTACCTTCTGAAGGACTTGGGTGTAGTTGTAGGTCTCATCCCCGAAGAAAATGGCCTGCCTTTCCCCGCGGCCCTCCACCACATTGCGGTCAATGAGGTATTGGGCCGCGTTGAACTGCCTTGGAAGATTCAATTCGAGCATATTTTCCCTCTTGATTGACGGCTGGAGCCATGTCCGGCCGTCAATCACAAGCGCTTTTACTTGCCGAAGTAGGTCATGTCTCTGGGCAGTTCTATCCAGCCGGTGACGGGCACGATCTTGTCATTCTTGATCTCATAGATCTTGGCCGCCATGCTCGCCCTGTGGTCTGTCTTGGTGAAGGTGAGGGGAGGAGCAAGGCCCCCTGTCTTGAAATCCCTGAACTGCTCAAAGGCCTCTCGTATCCCCACCGGACTCAGTTTACCCGCCTTATCCGCCATACGCAATGCTTGGCTCACGCTCAGGATATTCACCCAGCCTTCCACGTACACGTTGGTTCCCATATCCTTGGGGTGCCATTTCTCATGTGCCTCCACCACCTTCTTCATGCCCGGGACCTTTGCCCCGTAGGGAGCGATCGGGTGAACCCCGTAGGATCCGTTGGCCGCTCCGCCGCTCAGCTTGATAAGGGTCTCCTCGAAGTTGCGGATGTTGGAGATAAATTTGGTCTTGATCCCCAGTGCCCTCGCATTCTTCAGGATCACCGCCCCGTTCATGGCGGTTGAGGTGATGTAGGCGTAATCCGGGTTGTACCTCTTCATGTTCATGAGCTGCGCCGTGGCATCCTTGGTGGGCCAGTTTATTACCTGGTCAGGGCCCACATCCACACCTATCTTTTTAGCGTAGTCTTTGCACACCGCGAGGATATCCCTGCCGTACTTGTTATCTGGGTAGAGGTAGCAGACCTTGGGGTTTCGGTTGGGATCGTTCCAGCTATCCTTTATCCATCTAAGGGCGATGCGGCCCATGGTGGCGTAAGAGGGGGACACAAAGAAGCTGAAAGGGGTCTTGGCCGGGTTTTGAAACTTGGATGTAAATGATGCGGCTATGGTGACTACCCCGTCCTTCACGATCTTCTTTCTCAGGGTCATTGTCGTGCCTGTGGACTGTATGTAAAGACCGACTACCTTTTCGGAATCCACCAGCCGGTTATAACCGGCCACCCCCCTGGGCACCTTGTAACCATCGTCGATGACGATAAGTTCCAGCTTTTTGCCGTTGATCCCGCCGTGCTCGTTTATCCAGCGGGCAGCGTCCAACTGCCCCTTTACCTGGTTCTTGCCCCAGTCCGAGGTGGGTCCGGAAAGGTCTATGAGGACCCCCCATTTGATCACATCAGCAGCCCCGCTCTCAGGGGGACTCACTGAGAGACCGAGGCTCAAACCAAAAACCATAGCCAGTACTGCAAATCCCATTGCCCATTTCTTCATGATTCTTCCTCCTTCCCTGGTTAAAGGTTCTTATGTCTCTGTAAGACCTTGGTCGCCCGGTATTTTACCCTGTACCCCACGTCTCACGTTCCGTTAATATGAAAACGGCCACAGTTTCCAGTACGCCCTGATGGTGCGCCATCGGGCGGCCAGGCCGTCCGGCTCAAAGATCAGGAAAAGGACGATAACGCAGCCGAAAACGATCTCTTTGATAGATACGAACCAGGTTATGTGATCGGGAAATGCCGTGTTCAGGTTCGTTGTAACCAGTTCTAATATCCTCTCAAGGATAAACCAGAACCCCACCCCGTAGATTCCGCCCAACACATGCCCTAACCCCCCTATTATGCACATGGCCAGGTAGTCTATGGACTGGTGAATGGTAAAGGATTCATGGGTTATCACTTCCAGGTACTGGGCCAGCAGGGCCCCCGCAATACCGGCAAAAAAGGAGGATACGGCGAAGGACATGAGCCGGTACTTGAACACGTGGACCCCTATCACCTCCGCCGCCAGGTACCTGTCACGTACGGCCACGAATGCCCGGCCCGACCTGGCCCGGACTATGTTCTTGATAACAACAGTGGCGGCCACGGCCAGGATGAGGGTCAGGTAGTAGAGATGAACCCGGTTGTCAAAGTGAAAAGGCCCGATGGTGCCGGGCTCAACGAACATGCCCTCCACACCGCCGGTGAGACTGTCCCAGCGCCGGATGGTAAACTCGATGATGAACTGGGCCGCGATGGTTGCAATGGCCAGGTAGAGGCCCCTGAGCCTGAGGGATGGGATTCCGAATATCATGCCAACCAGGGCGGTCATGGCGCCGGCCAGGGGAAGGACTATTATGAAGGGGACTCCCTGTTCAATGAGTATGGAGCAGGTATAGGCGCCAACACCCAGAAAGGCCGCATGACCCAGGGATATCTGGCCGGTGAATCCGGTGAGGATGTTCAGACCATGGCAGGCAATGATCGCTATACCCACCTCTGTCATTATGGACACCATGTACTTGGAGCCGACCACGGGAAACAGGACGCAGGCGATCAGAAAGGCCATGAGCCAGGCCCTTACAAACCAGGTCTGAAAGATCCGCTCGTCGTTGCGATAACTCTCGTGGAACAGTCCGGCAGGCATGGTTATTATCTCTTTTCTGAGTACCTGAAGTGCCTAAAGTTTGAAGTGCCTAAAGTTAAGGAACTTCGTGTCATTTTTAAGTGACTGAGGTAAGCCATAACATTCGTCCCTATTGATGCACCATCCTCTTGATAATAGCCAGTTGCGGCTTTTCAACCCAGTCCAGTGAATCCCGCTTGTGGGCGGGAATCAACCCAGGTTCTATGAATTGCTTCAAATTCAACTGGTCGAGAGTCATTCCAACTTTAGGCATTTTAGCTCACTTTAGGTACTTTAGCTCACTTCCCTTTTAAACCCTTTCGATCTCCTCAATTCCGAACAGCCCGTAAGGCTTGATCATTAAGACCAGTACCAGAACAATAAAGGGAAAGACCTCGTTAATGGCCGGGATATAGGGGTCCAGGTACCCGGCTGAAAGAAACTCCAGCACCCCCACTATGAGACCGCCGATTATTGCCCCCAGGATACTGTCAAGGCCGCCCAGGATCACGGCGGGCAGCACCTTGAGCCCGATATAGCTGAGGTCCACCCCCACCCCGGCGATATTGCCCACCAGGATGCCGCCGATGGATGAGACCACGGCTGCAATGCACCAGCTCATGGCAAACACCCTTTTGACTGAAATACCCATACTCTGGGCCGCGGTCTGATGATCCGCCACCGCCCGCATAAAGATACCGGCACGGGCGTACTTGAAAAATAACGCAAAAACAGTCAGTAATACGAGGGAGATCCCCATACTGTAGAGATAAAGGTAGGTGAGCTTAACGCCCCAGAAATCCACCGGTTGTTCTGGAAATATATTGAACTGGCGGATATCGTTACCCCATATCATGATGACAAGGCCCCTCAGGATGTAGGTGAGTCCAAGGGTTACCATTATTACGGAGATGATCGGTTCTCCTATGAGGGGTCTCAGTACCAGACGTTCCACGGCCAGTCCGAGGATCACTGAAAAAACCATTGTCAGCATGAAGGAGGCCAGGAAGTTGAGGCCCAGATCCAGGGTGATGGATAGACACACGTAGGCCCCAACCATGAGGAATTCGCCCTGGGCCAGGTTCAGGATGGAGGTGGCCTTGTAGATGAGGACAAAACCGAGGGCCACAAGGGCATAGATAGATCCCATGGAAAGACCTGATAACAGGAACTGCATGAAAAAGAGGAATTCGTTTTCCATCAGGCCCTCCTCCTGAGCCGCTTCCAGAAGCCTCCCCTTTTGAGGGCGGTCGAATATGCCTCCTCTGGCTTCATGGTACGGATAATCAGATTGGTGCGAAGTACGGCTGTCCTGCCGTCCTGATAACGGATCTTTGCCTCAATGGGGACCTCTCCGGCATCGCTGTAGAGGGCGGAGATCTCTCTTATATACTTTTTGTTGATAAAGGCGCGCCGGATCTTCCTGGTCCGGGTAAGTTCCTCATCATCCGGGTCCAGCTCCTTGTAAAGGAGGAGGAATTTCCTGATCCTGGCCTTTTCAGGGAGGGTGGTGTTAACGCGCACCACCTCGTTCTCGATCAGGTCGTAGACCTCAGGCTTTGCGGCAAGGTCTGAATAGGTGGTGTAACTGATGCGGTGATCCTCGGCCCATTTGCCAAGGTTCTTATAGTCGATGCAGATCATGGCGGTTACATAATCCCGATCGTGCCCTAAGACCACCGCCTCGACGATATAGGGACAGAACTTGAGCTTGTTTTCAATGAACATGGGTGAAAACCTGGCACCGCTCTTGAGATGCATCAGGTCTTTGACCCGGTCAATAATAACCAGGTGTCCGTCCGGAGTGAAGTAACCAGCATCTCCGGAGTGCAGCCATCCATCTATTATGGTGCTTCTTGTGGCTTCTTCGTTCTTGAAATACCCTTGAAACAGACCTGATCCCCTTGATATGATCTCTCCCACGCCCTCCTTGTCAGGCTCAAAGATGGAGATCTCAGCAGCCGGGACCGGAATGCCCACTGAGTCAAAGTTGATGTCCCCGTCACGGTGTATGGTGGAATAGCCCGCTACCTCTGTCTGTCCGTAGATCTGTTTCAGGTTGATGCCAAGGGCGTGAAAGAACCGGAAGACATCAGGGCCCAGGGCCGCGCCACCGGTCATGGCGGAACGGACCTTTGAAAAGCCTATGCGATCGCGCAAGGCCCTGAACATGGCAAAGTAGGCGATCCAGTAAAGGATCTTCCACCCCATGGGCGGCGTCTTCTTCTCGAACTTGAAGTCGGCCCATCTGTAGCCGATGGGAAGGCACAGGTCATAGATCAGGCCCTTGAAAAAGGAGGCATCCAAGTGTTTTACCATGACCTGACGCGAGATCCCCTCCCACATCCTCGGTGACGCCACCACCAGACTGGGGGCTATCTCGTAGAGATCGGCGGTGGCTGTCTCGGGTTCCTCAGGGAAATTCACTGTAAAGCCGGAGTAGAGGGCCGAGAAGACGCTCATGGTCTGTTCCACTATCCATGGGAGGGGGATAAAGGAGAGGAACTGGTCATCGGGGGTTTTGGGATCCACCTCATTCAGGGATGCCACCATGCTCAAGATGTTTGAGTGGGTCAGCAGGGTCCCTTTGGGGTCACCAGTGGTACCCGAGGTGTAGCATATGGTGGCCAGGTCTTCCCCTTTGACAGCGTTGAGGTTTCTGTTGAAGAGGTCCGGGTCCTTTTCGTGCATCTCCCGGCCTATCCGTTCAACCTCGTAATAATCGATCAGGATCTCGTCTTCATAATCCCAGAGCCCTTTGGGATCGGTGTATATGATCTTTCTCACCCTTGGGAGCTTTTCCCTTAGCTCCAGGATCTTGTCCACCTGCTCCTGGTCTTCGGCAACTATTATGGATGCCTCACAATGATCGATAATATAGGCCACTTCGCTCAGAATGGAATCCTGAAAAATGCCCACGGACACGCCCCCTGCCGACTGTACCGCCAACTCCGCATAGAGCCATTCAGGACGGTTGTTCCCTATGATACCCAGGGCGTTTCCAGGACTGAGTCCCAGCGATATGAGTCCCAGGGAGAAATCGCGCACATGCTCTAAGTAGCCCTTCCAGGTAACCGGCTGCCAGATGCCGTACTCTTTTTCACGGAGGGCCACGCGCGAGTCTCCGAACCTCGCGGCATTCCTGATCAGAAGAGAGGGGAGGGTCGGGAGAGATTCGTTTGAATATGCCTTGCCCGAGTTCATTATTGCTAAAGCCTTGAGTAGGTTTTCTGGTCCTGGCCCAGATAGGCGCTGATTACCTGGGGATCCTTCTGTATTTCTTCGGGGGGACCTTCCGCGATCTTCCTGCCGAATTCAAGCACACACACATGGTCTGATATGTCCATAACCACCCCCATATCATGTTCCACGAGCACAACACTTACCCCCCACATGGAGTTTACGTTGAGTATGAACCTTGCCATGTCCTCGGTCTCCTCAAGGTTCATGCCCGCCATGGGTTCATCAAGAAGAAGCAGCTCCGGACGCATGGCCAGGGCCCTTGCAAGCTCGACCCGTTTTTGAAGTCCATAGGGGAGGGTCCCAACCACCTGTTTTCTGA
>DREN01000394.1 GCA_011051075.1 Deltaproteobacteria bacterium
GCATAAGGCTGTTCTGCCCATGACCGGGCTCCTGTTCCCGAGGGTTATTGGCAGGGGTGAAAGTGGACGGCAAAAGGGAGAAAGATATTGCCCGATTCCGGTTTCGGGGCCTTCATCCGGATCTGTTCCTGGGGACCGCCAGCGACCGGTATGCCGGTTGGATAGGACAGATCTACTCTGAGGAGCGTTTTGGCAACAGGATTATCCGCCGGTCCAAGAGGGTTGGAGGAAAGACCTTTGTGGAGCAGGTCCTGCCCGTGGAGTCCGTTGAGGAGTATTTCACCCATTTCCCCGTCCTTGAGCTGGATTTTACCTTCTATCTTCCCCTCTTGGATGGTAAGGAAAGACCGACCCGCGCCTTTCATCTGCTCAACTCCTATGCCCTCCATCTCAGGGAGGGGGATAGGCTTATCCTGAAAGCACCCAGGGATATCTTTGCCAGAAGACTCCTCCGGCAGGGCAGGCATGTGGAAAATGAAGGCTACCTGAACACTGAGATATTCATCAAGCGATTCTACGAGCCAGCCCTGGAGCTTCTTGGTTCACGGCTTGAGGGGATTGTATTTGAGCAGGAGTATCAGCGTAAGGCCGACCGGATCTCTCCTGTGGAGCAGGCTGCGGAGCTTGACAGGTTTTTCAATGCGATTCCTGCTGATAACCGCTACCATGTGGAGCTGCGGACGGAGGCCTTTCTATGTCCGCCCCTGTTCAAGATCCTGGAGTCACACGGTGCGGGCCAGGTCCTTTCCCACTGGACCTGGCTCCCGTCCCTGGCGAGACAGTTCGCCCTTTCGGGAGAGAGGTTTCTTAACAGCAACCTGTCTATTATCAGGCTCATGACCCCCCGGGGCATGAGGTATGAGAAGGCCTATGCCCAGGCCCATCCCTTCAACGCCCTGGTAAAGGGGATGCAGAGCCCCCAAATGGTGGAGCAAGCGGTGGATTTTATCAAAAGGGGGGTGGAGAAAGATGTCGGGGTCAGGGTTATCATCAACAACCGTGCCGGCGGGAGTGCCCCCCTCATTGCACGGCAGATTGCAACGGAATTCCTTGCCACCTGCGGCAGGGAAGGCTAATGGAGGAATTTTGCCGGAAGACGGGACTGGCCCTGGATCTCCAGGGACCGGAGCACCATCATGGTTGCGGTGCCGTGGGCCAGCAGTCTCTCCTCCTGGTCCCGAACAAAGGCCTCACTGAGACACAGGGTCTTGCCCGTCTTTATGACCGACCCTTCTGCCAGAAAAATCCCTTCTGAGGCAGGGGACAGGTAGTTCAGTTTCATCTCCACGGTAATCAACCCCAGGGGTTCCTCTACCTCAGTGTACCCGGCCCAGAAACAGGCTGCATCTATCATGGATGAGTAAACACCCCCGTGTACCATCCCGTAGGGCTGGAGATGTTTCTCCTTTATCTCTATCTTGAGCAGTGACCTGCAAGGATCAAGGGAAAGAATATCCATGGAAAGGAGGGTGAAAAAGGGGCAGTGATTCACCATCTTTTGCACTGCCGCAACATGGTCAGGATTTAGTTTTCGCATGGGAGCGTCCTCCTTCGTGGACCGGAGTCCATTTGCTGCAGGGAGATTTCTCAGGGGTGCAGGGTTCAGATATCAGATCAGGGGGCTCTGATCAACAAAAAAGCCTCCCCTGACCGAGCCGGCGCCTGTTTGTGCTTTGACAGGTGGAGCTTTTATACCCTATACTGTGCCGGAGCCGTACCGGGCGTGGTCTGGATCTGTGCTGAGGGTGGTCCGTTCCCCTTCCGGTAGCGGCGGGGCCGACCAGCGACAGGTAATCCCGGCCCGAACTGACAATTACAGACCTCGTTGAATAGTTGAGTGGTTAACCACTCAACTACTTAACCACTTAACGATGTCTGCAATTAGAGAGGAAGAGCATGAAGATTACGGATAACGGTAAACAGAAGGGCTTTCTGGTGATCGGTGTTGAGGGGAGGATGGACGCGGTTACAACCCCTGAGTTTGAACAGACGTTGGGGAACCGGATAGATGAAGGGGAGACCAGGCTTATTGTGGATCTGTCCGCACTTGAGTACATCAGCAGCGCCGGTCTTCGCGGTATCCTTACCGGCGTCAAGAAGGTAAACGCCAAAGGGGGAGAGATGATCTTTACCGGCCTTCGCGACGCGGTAAGGGAGGTATTTGAAATTTCAGGATTCAGCACCATTATTCCCACCCATGAATCGGTGGAGGCCGCCCTCAAGAAGATCTGAAAGCGTGGGTATGGGGGTTGGTCTGTTATGAAGGACGGTCTTTCACCATGCCGCAGATGAGACGCCGGGCCGGGCTTGAGTACTTGGAAGAACTGATCGCGTTTGTGGCGGGTCATGCTGAAACAGCGGGATTCCCCCCCAGCCGGATCAGGGAGATAGAGCTGGCAGCGGAAGAGGCCCTGGTGAACGTGTTTAAGTATGCCTACCCTGAAACGGGCGGGGACGTGGTTGTTAACTGTGGCCTGACAGATGAGGGCAGGCTCCAACTGGAGATCTCCGATAGGGGCATCCCCTTCAATATGCTTCATGTCCCGGACCCGGACCTGACTGCGGATATCCCGGAACGGAGGATCGGCGGTCTGGGGATATTTTTCATAAAGAAGATGACGGATGAGGCCAGATATCAGAGGCAGGGAAAAACCAACAACCTGACCCTCATATTTGACAAACGGGACTGATGGAGGCCTCTCCGGTTAAAGGGGCTTTATGAAACCTTCGCCGCACCAGGGTCAGGAGGACTATGGCAGGAATTGACCTTTTCATTTACAGGAGCATCTCCCGTGCCGGGGTTTTGAGTTGCAGCGGTTCCCGATTATTTCCGTGGAAGCCTGGTTCACGGTCACGTCAGGGGGGAGGCGAACTCGGTGCCACCCACCTGGGCTTGATTAGCACAGGTATTACTTCAGCTTCAACGTTTTAATCCGGTTTTCCCCCTTGACAAGGGCCCAAAAAGGGCATAGACGGTAAGGATCTAAGGTGCGGGATTTTGGGTTTTAAGGCTTTGAATTTCCCTTTCAGGAGGTGTTAGCGATGGCTGAAGAGCAGGTTGGGGTTATTGTCAAGTTTTTCGCAAAGCCCAGTGTGGCCGCCCTGGAGATTACCGGCGGGACCATAAAAAAGGGCGATCTTTTACGGTACAAGGGCCATACCACCGATTTCACAGAAGAGATCACCAGCATGGAGATCGACAATCAGCCCGTGGATGAGGTGAAACAGGGCGACCTGGTGGGGGTCAAGGTCAAGGAAAGGGTCAGGGAAGGGGACAAGGTCTACAAGGTCTCGGAATAACGTTTGATCTCCTTCATAAGCCCCGGTATGAGCTTCCTGATGAAGCCCTCCCTGTCAAAGGTGTTTATGGCAAAGAATTCCCTGTGGCGGGGATGATTGCGGCTGAGGACAGGTATGCGGGCCTGAAGGCCCGGCCCTATGGTGTCAAACCGGGTTATGAGTTCCACGAGGGTATACTCTTCTCCGGGATAGCTTTCAAGCCAGCCCAGTCTCTTCATATATTCGAACCTTATCCGGTCCAGCAGGAAAAGGTGCAGATCAATGACGGCCATCTTGCTTTCCGGGTCGAGTTCGTTGAATTCGAACCCTGAGCCCAGGTCTTTGAGGCCCATTATCAGGTCGTAGAGATAAAAGGCCCCCTTGTCCCCCCCCTGGGCCAGATGGTTAAGGGTCTTGCGAGAAATATGGCAGAGACGGGTGTGGATACCGAAATCCTCGTTGAACCGGCTTTTCCAGTTCCGGTACCCCCTCTTGACCGCTAATAACAGTCTCCCCTCCTCAAGATCAATTACCTTCTGCATTTTCGTCAGCCTGGCCTGCTTTCCTCTGAAAAGGGGAGGGTCAGGCCGTACACCCCGCCGTCCATGACGGCCCGGATAGGTCCGGCCCCGGCCGATTCAAAGACCTTGAGCATGGCTTTGTTGGTGGCCAGTACATCGGCCTTGAATCCTTCCAGCCCCCGTTCCCTGGCTATTTTCATAAGCATCTTAAAGAGAAACGTGGCGATCCCTCTACCCTGATATTCCTCGTCCACCACAAAGGCCACATCGGCGTAAGGTGAATCGGGCAGGCGCACGTAACGTGCCTCAGCAATAATCCTGCCCTCCCCAGGTTTTCCCATGAGGCCGACTATGGACATGGTCTTGTTGTAATCCACGTTCACGTACTCCTGCATCTTGGCATGGGGCATGGTCTTGATGGGGGAGAAATAGCGATAATAGACCGCCTTGTCTGAAAAACGGTAAAAGAGCCTCCGCATTTCATCCACATCCGATGGCTTTATGGCCCTGAAACGAACGATAAGGCTTTCCCCGAATCTCTGTTCGCAGGCCAGTTCCGAAGGGTAAAGGTGCCCCGATTCCGCAAGGTAGACCTGGTCCGGGAAGAGGAGATGTTTCTCCTTTGCAAGGCTGACCAGTTCTGCCCGATCATAGGGATGGGCGATGTCGATGAGGGCCAGGGCCCGTTCCCGGGTAGTCCTCCCTGTCATGGAGGCGACCCCGTATTCGGTTACCACCAGGTCCAGGGCTTCCCGGTTGGAGAACTGGTTGGGGTAGCCCTCCACCGAGATGATGATATTGGGTTTCTGCTCCAAGTTTCGGCTCGGCAGTGCAAAGACCGTCCGGCCACCCCTGGAAAAGGCCGCCCCTCTGAAGAATTCCTGGGCCTCACCAGGACCAGCGCCCATGTTCCTCCTGCCACTGTGCAGGGCAATCCCGCCAGTAAGATCCACCTTGCGGGCAGGCAGGACCACCATGAGGTGGTCGTTGGCGCCGATCCTCTTGGGATCCGCCACCACGTCTATGCCCTGAAATTCTACGAGGGGATTGCGATGGAGCCACCGCATAAGTTTTTCCGTGCCTATGGCGTAGGCAGTCACAGACTTGCCCAGGAATATGCCCTTGCGCCGGTTTGTTACCGCGCCGCTCTTTACCAGATCCATCATGGCGTCGGTGAAGAAGGGGGAATGTATCCCCAGATGGCGTTTTCCCCTCAGATGCCGGGCCAGGGAGTCAAAGAGTGGATCCACGGAGAAGGCAATACAGTTTCCGTCCTGTATCAGGGAGGCCACGTTGGCCCCCAGCCTTTGGTACACATCGTCAAGATCCCACCGTGGAAAGTAGATGGGGGGCTCTTTGGCCTCCACAAGAAGATCAAAATCGTCCACGTGAACAAAGGTGTCACCCATGGTGCGGGGGGCCTCGTTACTGATCTCTCCAACCACCAGAGAGGCCTGTTCCATTGCCTGCCTTGCCACATCGATGGCCGGTCCCAGGCTTGAGTAACCGGCCCTGTCCGGGGGGGTTATCTGAATAAAGGCCGCGTCGATCCCGATGGTGCCGGATTCTATCAGGTGAGGGATGCGGGAAAAGGGGGTAGGGATCAGATCGACACTCCCCGCATCGATGGCCTCGCTTGCCACCCACCCAGGGAAAAAGGTCTTGAGCCGGAATTTCTGCGCATCCTTTTCTGCAATGGATACTGCCTGGCCAAAACTCATGAGTTGAAGGAATTCCAGATCCCTGAGGTTTCCCGCATCAGAGGCCATCAGGCTCTTGATCAGGGTACGCGGCTCTGCAACCCCGGTGCCAAGGAATATACTCATACCCGGTTTGATCCTGGAGAGGACCTTTTCAGGATCAACCAGCCTTGACTTCCATCCTTTTTCGTCTTCTCTTGACATGGAGTACCTCTGTCCCCGGCCTGGAAACCAGGGGGCCTGTGGAACCGTGGAAGGTCCCGTCTTTTGGGGGGTGAAGGTCCTTGCCCGGGTGGTGGGTCACGAATCGCTGTACCAGGGTTGTCCCTTGGAGGATCACCCGCAGCCCCGAACATGCCAGCGTTTTTCGCGCTGGTCAAGCCTAAAGAGTCTGGGCGATCACCACCCTGTAAGAGCGGCTGTAGTCCCTGATTCGGGCCATTTTCTGGTAATGCCCCATCTTTTCCATCATTTTCAGGATTTTTTCCGTGTGTACCGGTGCCATTTCAAGGATAAGCCAGCCCCCTGACCTTATATAATCGTGAGCCCCCCTGACTATCTTTTTCAGATAGTACATACCGTCCTGACCCCCGTCCAGGGCTAAACGTGGTTCATGATCACGAACCTCGGGGGCGAGGGCGTGAAATTCTCCGGAAGTAACGTAAGGGGGGTTTGACACCACCATATCAAAGGGAACGTCTTCGTTTGAAAGGGGCTCCCAGAGGTCTCCCTCCAGGAATCTGATTCTCTCCAATACCTGGTGTGTTACGGCATTGCGCCGGGCCACGGAGAGTGCCGCTTCTGATATATCGGTGGCCCAAATTACGGCCTCAGGCAGCTCCGTGGCCAGGGCTACTGAAATGGCACCGCATCCGGTTCCCAGGTCGAGTATTTTGAGGTAGTTAGTCCCCTCCCTTTCCGTGCCCTTTGCCAGCTTGACGACCTGTTCCACTGCTATCTCTGTCTCGGGTCTGGGAATGAGCACGGAAGGATCTACTGAAAACCCCAGAGACCAGAACTCCTGTGTTCCGGTTATATACTGCAGGGGTTCAGATTCGATGCGTCTCCTGATAAGCGAACGAAAGCCCGAGACCTCCCGGTTGTTGAGGGGCCTGTCAAAGTTCAGGTAGAGGCGTATACGTTCGAGCCTAAGCTGGTGGGCCAGGAGCACTTCGGCGTTCAGCCGGGGATTTTCAATCCCCTTTTTCCTGAGATAATCGGCCGAAACCCTGAGGAGGTCTCCTATCTGCCATTTTCTTGGAGGCATTGGATGCTGGATACTGGATACTCGATGCTGGGTACTGGATACTGGATATTGGTAACCGTTCACGGTTTACAGCTTTTTCAACCGTGAACCGATAACTGTAAACCGTGAACGGCTACGGATATTGTTTGATGGTTGTTCCTGTGAAAGTGCGATAGTGGGCTAAGGTTTTTTCTGACCCCTGACCCCTGATCAAGTCCCGTCGGCCCTCTTCAGGGCCTCTGTCTGGAAATGGGTGATCAGGGGATCGATGACCAGGTCAAGGTTTCCCTGAAGCAGATCCTCTAACTTGTAAAGGGTAAGACCGATCCGGTGATCCGAAACCCTCCCCTGGGGAAAGTTGTAGGTCCTGATCCTCTCACTCCTGTCGCCGGAGCCCACCATGGTTTTCCTCTCCTCGGAAATCTTGGACTGCTGCTGGGCCGTTTCCAGGTCCAGCAGTCGGGACCTGAGGACCTTCATGGCCTTTGCCTTGTTCTTGTGTTGTGATTTCTCATCCTGGCAGGTTACCACAAGTCCGGTTGGGAGATGGGTGATTCGCACGGCCGAGTCAGTGGTGTTCACATGCTGTCCTCCGCACCCTGAGGAGCGGTAAACGTCTATTCGCAGGTCATCCTGGTTGATCTCCACATCTATCTCTTCAGCCTCGGGAAGGACCGCCACGGTAACTGCAGAGGTATGTATACGGCCCTGGGTCTCGGTCTCGGGAACCCGCTGCACACGGTGGACTCCACTCTCATACTTGAGCCTGCTGAAGACCCGATCTCCCTCCACAAGGATTATGATCTCTTTGAACCCCCCTATCCCGGTGGCGTGTTGACTGAGTATTTCTGTTTTCCAACTCCTTGTTTCGGCATACCTGTTGTACATTCTGAACAGATCAGCCGCAAAAAGGGCTGCTTCCTCACCGCCGGTACCCGCCCTTATCTCCAAGAGGATGTTCTTGTAGTCGTTGGGATCTTTGGGTAAGAGGAGGATCTTCAGGTTCTGTTCGATTTCTGAGAGACTGGAGTTAAGGGTGTCGAGCTCTTCCCTGGCCAACTGCCTGATTTCGGGGTCAGGATCATCAAGGAGCGGCCGGTTGTTCAGGATCTCGCCCTGCAGGGATTGATGCTCGCGAAAGGCGGTGATAATGGGCGCGAGCATACTCAGTTCTTTGGCGTAGGCCCGATAGGTCTTTTGATCCCGGACAACCTCGGGTTTACCCAGATCGGCCTCTAATTCATTGTACCGTGTTTCTATCTCTTTTACTTTGGCAAACATCATTCTGCGCCTTAAAAGTACAGGGGGGCCTGGTTCCTGAAAAACAAGGCCTGATAAACCCGGCGCCCAGATCCGGGCGGGAAAAACCTACTGTAGACTTCCAGATAAAGATTTTGGACTGCGTTATCGGTCGGAATCGTCGACGACGTACTATGGGTACGACTTACTCCGATTCCTCCCTCTGGCCTTGCCAAA
>DREN01000343.1 GCA_011051075.1 Deltaproteobacteria bacterium
TATCCAGTATCCAGTATCCAGCATCCAGCATCCAGAAAGGAGCCTTGACGTATGAGCAAGATTGAAAGAGCCATTATCAGTGTAACCGACAAGAACGGGATCGTGGACTTCGCAAGAGCCCTTTCAGGGTTCGGAGTTGACATACTTTCCACCGGAGGAACCGCCATGGCCCTGCGCCAGGGCGGTATCCGGGTCATGGATATCTCGGAGTACACCGGATTTCCCGAGATGATGGACGGCCGTGTCAAGACACTTCACCCAAAGGTCCATGGCGGACTCTTAGGGCTTCGGGACAACCCCGAGCATGTCCGGATGATGGAGGAGCACGGGATAAAGAGAATCGATATGGTGGTGGTCAACCTCTATCAGTTTGAAAAGACAGTGGCGAAGGAAGGGGTTACCCTTGAAGAGGCCATTGAGAATATCGACATCGGCGGGCCGTCCATGCTCAGGTCTTCTGCCAAGAACTTCAGGTATGTTACGGTTGTTGTTGACCCTTCGGATTACGATCTGGTCCTTAAGGAGATGGAGGATTCAGGGGGTGAAACCAGTCTCAGTACCCGGTTCAGGCTGGCCAGGAAGGTGTTCCGTCTTACCCATGAGTATGACGGGGCCATCAGCCGGTATCTTGAGACCGCTGATCTGTGAGGCGCCTCAGCCCCTTTCCCTGGAAAGGGCCTCCCTCTGGGGCTTTTTCTTTTCATGGCACGGCATGTTCTTGTGGACATGCCGTTTTTTTGCCGTGCAGTAGAGGGCCTGAAAGGTCCTGCAGCTCCCTGAACCATCCAGGCCCTCATCCTCGGGCAGGGTTGCGTACACGCAGTTAAGATCGCAGAATTCCATATTTCAGATCTGCCTCGCCTCTTTCATCATATTTCTTACGTTATCCTTGATCTTGTTTAGACCGGCCCTGGCAAGGGCGGTTTTTCCAAAGGTCCTGGCGAATTCCCCATCTGTCATGGCGAGAATGGCATCTATTGGAGGCAGGGCGGTAGTCCTTTTCCCTGTCTCTCCATTGAAGGGGCAGACCTCCTGGCACACGTCGCAGCCGAAGAAATTCCCTCCCATCTTTTGCCCCGTATCAAGACCGATGCTTCCCTTTTTCTCGATGGTCAGGTAGGACAGACATCTTGAGGCATCCAGCCGGTAGGGGGCCTCCAGGGCCCCGGTAGGACATGCGTCAATGCACCGGGTACACGTTCCGCACGGGCCTTTCATGGGTTCGGATCTGTCATGGGGGATCGGGGCGGTGGTGAGGATTTCCCCCAAAAAGAGGAACGATCCGTGGCCCGGCACAATGAGCATGTTGTTCTTGCCTATGAACCCAATGCCTGAGCTGTAGGCAAAGCTCCTTTCAAGTATGGGGGCGGAATCCACGCATACCCGTATCCTGGCGCCGGGGTATTTTTCCCTGATGGTCCGGCCCAGTACCTTTGCCAGTTTTTTAAGACGATGGTGATAGTCGGCCTTTGAGGGCTCGGTGTATCTGGCGGCCGAAAACCCCTCAGGCGTGCATGGCTTTTCCCGTGAGTAGGGGTAGGCCAGGCTGATTACTGTACGGCAGCCTTTGAGGAGCCTCGTGGGATCTCGTCTTATGTCCAGATGCCTCTCCATCCAGGCCATGTCCCCGTGCCTGCCGGAAGAGATCCACTCGGAGAATCGGTCAAAGAAGATCGGTTTGCCAGGCCGGGAAAACCCAATGGCCACAAAACCGAGATCTTTTGCCTGTTCGATCAGATTCATCGGGAAAAACTCCTGAACCGATGAACATCGAACATCCAACATCCAACGCCGAATGATGAATTAAGGAATAGAAAGAATAAGCTCTGAACCTTGAACCCCTGAACCTCCATTACAAATCAAAGGGGGTGAGGCTTTCAAAGCCCTGGTCCGTTACGAGGATGGTCTGTTCAAACTGGGCTGACAGGGAACGGTCCCGGGTTACGGCGGTCCAGTTGTCGTCCAGGATGTTCAGATCTTTCTTGCCCGAGTTTATCATGGGCTCAATGGTGAATACCATGCCGGGGATCAGGATCAGGCCTTCCCCTTTGCTTCCGTAGTGGGGGACCTGGGGAGGTTCATGAAATCCAAACCCGACACCGTGCCCGACAAATTCCCTCACAACCGAGCACTGTTGCCTTTCCGCATGGTTCTGAATTGCCCACCCGATGTCCCCGATGGTGTTGCCGGGCCGGACCTCGGCCATTCCCCGTTTCAGGCACTGGCGGGCCACACTGACGATCTTCCTGGCCTCAGTGCCAGGCGTGCCCACGAAAAAGGTCTTGTTGGCGTCGGCATAATATCCGTCAAGGATGGGGGTAACGTCCACGTTGACAATATCACCGTCCTTCAGGACCCTGCGCCCTGGAATGCCGTGGCAGATGACCTCGTTGACAGACACGCAAACGCTCTTGGGAAAGCCCCGGTAGTTCAGGGGGGCCGGGATGGCACCGTTCTTTACGGTAAAATCATGGACAAGGGTGTTTATATCATCGGTTGTTATTCCGGGCCTGAGTTGGGACTCCACCAGGTCAAGGGTATCCAGGGCCACACGTCCCGCCCTCCTGATCCCGTTTATGTCCCTTTGTTCCTTGAGCCTGATGCCATGGTTCTGGAAGTAAAGTTCCTTATCAGTCCTTTTGTCCTTTGAGTTTTCCCTGTTAAGGCAGCATTTCTTATACTTCTTCCCGCTTCCGCAGGGGCACGGGTCGTTTCTGCGCACTTTCAGCATTCTGTTTTTCATTGAGACCTTTTCTTATATTCACCCGGTCGGTTTCCGGGTGGGGTTGTGGGACAGGTGTACACCGGCCGCGATAGTAGGAAATCGGCCCCCATGTGTCAACCCTGATCTTTCGGCCCTGGATTTACCCGGGTTAACAGTACGGGATCTGGATCCTGCATACCCCGCCATGGCAGGACCGGATGGTGGATAAAACGAACAGGCTGTCCAAATCGCTAAGTCTCTTGTCAACGCCGGCGTTAACTCTGAAGAAATCATCATTGACGGCGTGACAAAGGCCATGGAGTATCTCGATGAAAAATGTACTATCAAGGAATTCTGTCTTCTGGAATTGATGTTGGCGGGACGAGCTGCCATGGACGTTATCGACTATCTTTATGATCAAGGAAGGAAAAAGGGTGATACGTTGCGCAGATCAGGCCCGTATCAGAGGGAAGAGCTCGTTTTGGGTGACAACCGGATAGGCATGGTATTAAGATCAAAAGGAGGGACAATAATGAGTAACAAGAAAAATTTAAGCCGTCGAGATGCCCTGGGACTGATGGCTGTAGCAGGTATCGCCGGTTTTGCCGGCCTGCGTGCTGCCCAGGTAAATGCCAAAAGTATCGGTGCCATGATGCCAGGCAAGGGCTGGCTCAAACAGGGTACCCGTTGCGAAGGTGATGGCACCCCCCTGCAGTTTATCCCAAAAACCGCGCCCGATCCCGACCCGCTTACAGATGAGCTGAAAAAATACCCGAAATGCCCTTATTGTGGGATGGACCGGACCATGTGGAACCACAGCCGCCACCTGGTCCACTATGACGACGATCTGGTGGATGGCACCTGTTCCATTCACTGCCTTGCCATCAGCCTGGCGCTTAACTTAGATCGTGGTATAAGGGCCATTTACGCAGCGGATTTCGGTGCTGCAGACAAACCGAAACCCCTGATCAATGTGGACAAGGCCACCTATCTCATCGGCTCCAGCTTGAAAGGCACCATGACCAAAAAGAGTAAAATGGCCCTTGCATCAGCAGAAAAGGCCAGGGCGGTCCAGGCCAAAGAGGGGGGTGAACTTGGCAGATTCGATGATGCACTACGTGAATCTTATCTCTCCATGGCCAACGACACCATGATGATCCGCCAACGCCGTGCCGACAAACGGAAGAAAATGATGATGAAAAAGAAGGTGAAATAACTCGTGTTAGGGAGGGTTTTGGCTGAAAAAAGCCACCCCCTCTCGGGGAGTGGCTTTTTTTAGACAGAAAGGGTTAAGAGAGATAGATTATTTCTTTTTCTTTTTCGCGTGGCACTGGTTGCACTTCTTGAAGGGACCGGTTGGTTTCCCTTCCTTTTTCAGGGCCTTGTGGCAGTTCTTGCAGTTCTTGTGGTAGGCGTTCTGCAGCTTCATGGCCTTGGTCTTCTTGTTCTTCTTTTTGGGATCGTGGCACTTGTTGCACTTGTCCACATGATCCCCTTCCTTCCACACGTTCTTGCCACCCTCGTACACGTGGTGACACTCCGCGCAGGCCACCTTGTACTCCACGTTATGCTTCTTGTGTGTAAGTTTTACAGGGCCTTTCTTGTCTTTCTTGTAGCCCTTGTTCTGGAGGATAACCTCATCGGGGACCTCCTGTTTGTCCGCGGCAACGAGAACACCCGCTGCCAGGAAGATCACGCCTGAAAGGACAACGGTTAAAATGGTTAGGAATCTCTTGCTCATCTATGTTCTCACCTCCTTTGCTTTAAACTGTTGAACTCTAAAACCACCTGTAAACGCCTTGGCAGAGGCATAAAAAATTGCGACCTGTGCGGACACCCTTAGTCCGTGGGGGCCTCTTTTCCAAAGGACGCAACAAAATATTCCATCACGACATGGAACGTCCCCTTGGTTGTATTACAGCTTCGGAGCAGGCAGGGGCCCGTACAGGCTCCAACCGCGCCTCTCTCCCGGGGCCTTCCCGTAGCCTATTTCAAGCGCATGCTGCCGCCCCTATAAAATGAGATAGGGTTTTGCGGCCTTTGGAAAAGAGGCCCCCACGGGCGGGATAGACCCCGTGTCAACAATTGCTGAAGTCTAATCGCACAGATCGAAAGATCGCCTGCCAATATAGTTAAACAGGGGAAACCCTGTCAAGAGAATTTCCTCCTCAGGCCGGCGGATTCTCCATGAACGAAACCAGCTCGCGAAGGACCTTCAGGGACTCCTTTGCCTCCTCCTCATCGATCCTGTGTATGGCAAAGCCCGCGTGGACAATCACGTAGTCTCCTATTTCAGCGTCCTCAAGGAGCAGGAGGCTCACCTCCCGCCGGGTCCCCTCCATATCAATGGTGGCCATGTAGTCCTTGATTTCGGTAATCCTGGCTGGAATGGCTAAGCACATGGTTATTCGTCCCCTTTTTCATAATACCCGGCCCCCAGGCGCTCCAGTTCGGCCAGGACCATGGCGATCAGGTCGTCCATCTTTTCCCGGACAGGGGGGGTAAGCTCCAGGCCCAGGGTCTCTATGTCCTGGGGCTCCACTCCCACGATTACCGTTTCAGGGACCTTGTCAAGGGCCTGACACAGGGTCAGGGCCTCAAGCAGATCCACCTGGTGGAGGGAGTTTTTTTGGAGGATGCGCCTTGGGATCTCATCCCCTTCAAGCCGGTACAGGGTACCGGGTACCCCGCCGTTTCTGATGGCATCCACAACGATGAGCTGATCGGCCTCTGAGATTATCCCAAGGAGGTTGATGCCCAAGACCCCACCGTCTTCTACGGTCACGTTTTGCGCGAAATCATACCTTTCGAGCAGGCTCTCTATAGCGTGAATGCCCACGCCCTCATCGGTAAACAGGAGGTTGCCCACCCCTAAGATCATGATATGTTCTCTGCTTGAATCGGCCATAATATTCAGGAAACCGGACGCACTATACAGCAGCAACCACCACTTCTTCAAGACATTTTTAGACTCCTGTCCCGGTTTTTTTCGGTCCCCCTTCCACGGCCAGGGCCTGAAGTGCCCGGGAGAGCAACTCCTTCACATCCATGTCTGATATGGGGTCGAACATGGCAACGCCAAAGCTCGCCTTGACCGGGATCAGCTCCGATCCGACTTTGACTGGAGACTCCTCGAACAGGGCCTTCAAACGATGGCAGAAAGACCTGGCCTCCTCCCCGGTGGTATGGGTGAACATAACGGCAAATCGACTGGTATCGTAACGACACAAAAAGTCCGCCTTCCTGGCGTGCCGCCCAAGGAGCCTGCCGGTCTCTGCGATAAGCAGGTCACCTTCCCTCTCTCCATAACTCGAGACCACCTCCAAGAGGTTGTCCACGCCCATTATAAAGATGGAAACGGGGATCTTATACCTGCGGGATCTGGCCACCTCCTTTTCAAGCATGCTGATAAAGAAATCCCTTGTGTAGAGACCGGTCAGCTCATCGAAAACAGTCTCATTCAGGTAGCATTTTGTCAGGTTTTCCAGACGGTCACAGAGTATGGTCATAAGGTTGTAGAAGAACCTGTGGGCCGTGGGGGGGTATAGCCACTGGAGCCTTCTTATCATACGGTCGTTTATCTCCAGGAGTTCTGCCGTTTTCGAGGCGATTACGGTGGCCGATCGCTCGCATGACCTTATCATCCCCATCTCTCCTACCACATCCCCCGACTTCAGCACCGCTATGATCCGCTTTGAGGCCTCAGGCTGTTCAGAGGGATTCTCTCCAGGTAAATCCACGACCTCTAATTCGCCGGAGATGATAGCGTACATGGAGTCGCTTACCTCTCCCTTCCTGAATATGATCGAGCCCCCTTCGTATGTCCTCAGTGCCCCTGCCATGAGGATATAATGTACCTGGGTGCGTGAGAGCCCGTTAAAGAGGGGTATGCCCTGCTGGGGATCCTTTCCCAGCCTCAATTTGAGCAGATCCCAGATGGTCACCAGCTCCACGTGCAACATCAGGGATGGAAGCAGGATGAGGTCCGCTACCATGGCTGAAAACATGGTGATAACCATGAGAAGCCCGAACACGGCCGTCGGTTTGAAATGGGAGAACATCAACACGGAAAACCCGAGACCGATGGTAACGGTGGTGAAAATAATAGGTTTTCCCATGTGCCGGATGGTGTCGGCAAGGGCCCTCTCTCTTTTGAGATCCTTCTTGAACTCCCTGTTGTAGCTCACCAGATAATGGATGGTGTCGTCAACGGCCAGGCCGATGGCAATGCTGGCGATGAGGCTGGTCGCCATGGACAAGGGAATACCGAACCAGCCCATAACCCCGAAGCTGACTATTATGGGGAAGCAGTTGGGCAAGATAGCGATAAAACCGACCTTGTAGGAGAGGAAAAGGAGGAACATGATGGCAAAGACCAGGACCAGGGTTAAAAGGAGGCTCCTGGCCTGGCCATCTGAGATAAGCCTGCTGCTGTGGGAAATGACAATGCCGAATCCGGTTACCTGAAAGGCGAAGGAGTCTGGAAAACGGTTCTTCAGGTAGTCCTTTATGAGGGCCTCAGTGGCCAGGAAATCGGCGGAGCTTGAGATATGGGTCCTGAGCAGGATGTTTACCTTGGAAAAATCCGCGTCCATGAATCCAAGGAGCATATCCTGACCCAGCATTGTCTTGAAGCTGTTAACCAGCATGCGAACCTCAAAGGGCTCTTCAGGGAGGGAGTAGAACCTCTCCTCGTACTGGTTGGTGGCGTAGTTGACCAGTTTGAGGTAATCGGCAAAGGAGACGGTCTTATCCACGCCCTTCAGGGATCCGAGAAACTTCTGAAGATGGGCGATCTGCTCCAGGTGGTCAGGATCTTCAAAGTAGGCCTCCTCACCGCTGTCAACAACCACACTGATGGGGAAACTCCCGGACATATCCCGGTGGATATCGTTGAAGTGCCTGGCCACGGGGGTATCCTCTTTGAAGAATCCCACCGGATTGGTTTCAACCTTGATCTTTGAGATCCCTACCATGCCCGCCACTGCGATGATCGCTATCAAAGAGAGGGTGATCCTCTGGTGCCCGAGGTTCAGCCTGATAATGATGGAAAGTATCCGGTCAAAAAATCGGCCCCGGCCTGCTTCATCTCTCCTCCCCCTTTTTGGAAACGGTAGGAGCCCCATGACAGGGGGAAGGAAGGTCAGTATGATGATGAGCATTGAGAGGATGCCGAAGCAGGAGAAGAGGGCGAACTCACGGATCTCGCTCACCCTGTTGATCAGGAGCGAACCGAGACCGATTATGGTGGTGATAACGGCAAGGGATGTTGGAAATCCCAGTCTGCTGAAGCACCGCAGAGACGCCTCCCGGGGGGTGGCGGACTCCTTTACGGCGGAGAGGTACTCGGGGAAGATATACATGCAGTAGGCCGTTCCCACGGCAATAAGAAAGACCGGAACGATCATGGTGAGGAGAGAGAGGGGCGTCCCTGTCCACGCCATGAGCCCGAAGGTCCAGGTAAGGGCGATGAGTGAAAAGGTCA
>DREN01000006.1 GCA_011051075.1 Deltaproteobacteria bacterium
CTCCGGATATGTGGACTGGAGCTTACTGAACCGGGCGAATTCGGCGTATCCCGCCCTGAAAAGGCGGGCCACAGGACTGAAGTTCAGGGCCTTGCTTTCCATGTATACCTTTTTCAGGTCCCTGCTTTCCCAGAATAGGTCAAGAAAGTAGATGGTTTCAAGCCTGGATTTCCTCAAAAGCCTGGCCTTCATGAAGATAATGGCCCAGGAGGTAACGGAGAAGAGCATGAGGACCAGGAGTACGAATTTTACAACGGGACCCGCATGGATGATCATCTGAACGATATCCCCGCCAAAGGCGCTGTCAAAGGATATGCCGGCAGGGATCATGGTAATAAAAGGGATATCTATCATGTAATCTCCTCACGGGGCAGATGGACCGCCCGGGTTCAATAGGCCCTGAGCACAAAAGTATAAGCCGGCGGCGCGGCCCATGGCCCATTCCTTGGGGATTTTTAGAGGTCAAAGCTTTCTATCAGAAAGTCTGTCAGGCCGTCAACATCATCCAAGGAAAACCGGGGCACACGTGAGTCAATATCCGCGTCGGTAATCAGGGCTATCAGATGTTCATCATCAGAGCACAAGGGCTCCAGGTGGACCTTACTCCGGAATATCTCCACCTTGGGCATCTGTTCCCTCTTATACCCCTCCGCGAGAATAATGTCCACATTGGGGAAAAACCTTCTCAGTTCCCCGGGACGATGGTCGTGATCCACATCCATAACCATTCCGAGCTGCCGAGGGGATGAAATCAGCGTGGTGGAAGCGCCTGCGCGTTTGTGTCTCCAGCTGTCTTTTCCCGGTTTGTCCATCTCAAATCCGTGAACATCATGCTTCAGGGTTCCGACCCTGTAACCCCGGTCCACCAAAGAGCGTATCAGTTTTTCCAGAAGGGTGGTCTTACCCGCTCCGGAAAAACCTACAACAGAAACCATTGCGGGATTAGGTCCTTGTTTCACTCCCCTTTACCTCCTCCGGTGGGCCAGTGATCGCCAAAGACCTTTGTGAAACAACGATTATCCTCTTTCAGACACTGCTTCTTCAGGAGAGTGTACCTCTCCAGAAGGTCCTTACCCTCCTTTGTGAGCCTGGTGCCCATCTTTCTGTCCGCATGGACGATGTTCATGTTAAGATACTGTTCGGTCACCTTGATCTTGCTCCACACCCCCTTGTAGGACATCTTCATGGCCTTTGCCGTCTGGTTTATGGAGCCGGTCCTTTCGATGGTCTCCAGGATCTCTTTCCTCCCCTCACCCATTATGATGCGGTTCTGTTCATCCACAACCCACTGTCGGGACCTAAGCCTCAGAGAAACCATATCAGTTCACCTCCATGAACAGCTCGCCACTTCTTGAAGGATCATAACCGCCAAGGGAAAAGATCCGCTCCCTGAAATGCCCCGATCTTATGGTTTCCAGGACCGCCTGGATATTCGGCTGATCAAGCATGGCCGTGGGGATAATCAGATCGTACTGCTCCCTTGCAACGGGAATGAAGTCCAGGCCCAGTGCCCTGGCGGCCGCGTAAATTCCCATCCCCGCGTCAGCGGCCCCGCTCAGGACGTCCACGGCCACGGCCATGTGCGTAAACTCCTCATGGCCGTAGCCCATGACAGCCTCAGGGCTGATCCCTGCCTGTTTCAGATAATGATCGAAAAGGACCCTGGTTCCCGAACCGGCCTGACGATTCACAAAGGAGATATCCTTTCCTGCCAGATCTTCAATACCCCTGATCCCCTTGGGATTTCCCTTGATAACCATGAGGCCCTGCTCTCTCAGGGTGAGGTGAAAGACAGAGACCCTGATCCCCTTCACGTATCTCCTGATGTAGGATACGTTATACTCACCTGTGGAAGTATCCAGGAGGTGCGACCCCGCCATGTGGCACCTGCCCCTCCTCAGGGCCAGGAGCCCTCCCAGGCTCCCCACGTTACCCGATGATATGCGGATATTTTTGCCCGTACGCCTGATTTCGTCTCCAAGGATATCGATGGTAATGTCGTGGCTGCCGATAATCACCACCGTACCC
This sequence comes from Deltaproteobacteria bacterium, assembly GCA_011051075.1. Taxonomy (GTDB): domain Bacteria; phylum Desulfobacterota; class DSM-4660; order Desulfatiglandales; family Desulfatiglandaceae; genus Desulfacyla. The sequence goes on from DREN01000006.1 coordinate 2,029, forward strand.
TTAAGCTCCTCCTCTTCCACTATGAGCTCGGCCTCGGTCTCCTGATCTTGGCCGACCCCCTCTGACATGGCGGGAATCCGAAGTATCCCCTCGGCCCTTGTCAGAGAGGTGATGGATCCGGCGGCCCTCGCCAGAGGGGTGGCAACGTACCTATCCCCCACCTTTCCAATGTTGACCCGGAGGAATTCTTCTGTCCCAACTTTGGAGGGGATGTCCCTGGTGGGCTGAACCAAGAGGGTGCGGGGGCCGGGGGCAGGAAAACCCTGAAGGTTGCAGAGAAGCGGTCTTATGAACTGGTCAAAGGAGAGGGTGGATGAAACGGCGTAACCCGGATTTCCCACAACCGGCTTCTGGTTCACCACGCCCAGGATCGTGGGCTTGCCAGGCATCATGGCCACCCCGTGGACCAGGACCTCTCCCATCTCCCTGATCAGGTGTACGGTATAGTCCCTGGTTCCTGCGGAAGAGCCTGCATTTATAATGACCAGATGGGCGTCTGATTCCACGGCCCGTGTCAGGGCGCTCCTGATCTCATCCTCCCTGTCCTGAACAATATCATAGACCCTTGGGAGGGCCCTGTATTGGCGGACAAGGGCTGCAAGGACCAGGGAGTTATACTCTATGATCCTCCCCTCTTCCAGTCTCTCATCTTCCCCCATATCCCTGTGACACAGAAGCTCTGAACCGGTGGGAATGATTGCCACCCGGGGTTGTTCCCAGACCCTGACCGAAAAAACCCCGCCGCTTATGAGCGCCCCCACATCGTAGGGCCGGACCACATGGTTCTGGGGAAAGAGGAGCTGGGTGGCAACGATGTCTTCCCCCACCTTTCGCACGTGCTGCCAGGGATAGGCAGGAGATCGGATCTCAAGGGTGTTCTCATCTATCTGGTGGACCTTTTCCACCATGATGACCGCGTCAAAGGCCCCCGGAAGAGGCTGGCCCGTATTGACCCACACCGCATCCCGCCCAAGTTTCAGGATCTTTGGTTCTCTTTCCGTGGTCCCGTAGGTCAGCTCAGCCCTCACCGCAATCCCGTCCATGGCCGAGCAATGGTAAGATGGGGCGGAACGCCTCGCAAAAACCGGTTCTGCTGTTACGCGGCCTGCGCTCTCTCCCGCATCCACCGTCTCAACGCCGGTCCTCTGACCGGGGTCAAACCGGGTGAAGAATATCTCCCTGGCCTCTTCAAGGGATTTCATCGAGAGGTAGACCTGCCTTTTCATGAAAGACCTCCCCAAACAGGATCAAAGAGCATAACCTCCACCATCTCCCCCTCATAAAGCCCCTCTGTATTCATATCTATTCTTATGAGCCCGTCCGACTCCACAAGGGTGGATATGAGACCGGACTTTCCAAAGACCGGGGTGGCAGTGAGGATACTCTCCTCTTGAGCCAGCTTCACACGCACATAGTCTTCCCTGCCGTTGGCCGACTCGATGTTCCGGCTCAGCCGGGCCTCTACGCCCCCCTGGATACCCCCCCCTGAACCCGCGCCGCCTGAAAGCCGTGAGATCAGCCTGGTCATGAACACCTCAGCCACCACCAGGGCCGAGGCCACATGCCCGGGAAGGCCTATTACCGGTTTGGCCCCACACCTGCCTATGATGGTGGGTTTGCCCGGGCTGATCGATATACCGTGGACAAGGAGTTCAAACTCGGGCAGGGTATCAAACACCTTCAGGGTGAGGTCCCTCGTCCCCACGGAGCTGCCGCCGGATATCCAGAGCGAATCGGCCTGATCAAGGGCCTTCAGGGAGATCTCCCTGAGTGCCTCAAAGTTGTCAGGACAAACCCCCATGCAGAGGGCTTCGGCCCCTTTTCTGTGGCACAGGGCGCCCAGGGTGTACCGGTTCATATCCCTCACCTGTCCGGGAAGGGGTCGTCTGTCAACGGGCACAATCTCGTCCCCGGTGGATATTACGGCGATCCTGGGTCTTTGAAAGACAGGGACCTGAACAAGACCTAAGCCCGCCATAACCCCCAGATCCTGGGGACGGAGCCGGTGTCCCCTGTTCAGCAGGGGATCACCCCGTCCGAAATCATCCCCCGGCTGGATAACGTTTTCAAGGGGAAATATGGTCCTACTCACCTCAAGGGTTTCCCTGTCTACGAGTTCACAGTACTCCTTCATCACCACCCCGTCTGCCCCTTTGGGAAGCATGGCCCCCGTAGGGATCTTCACGGCCTGGCCTTCTTTCACCACAATACCCGGGGCCTCGCCCATGAGCACCTCCCCTGCTACCTCAAACAGAGACGGAAGCCCTTCACTGGCGCCAAAGGTATTCTTTGCCTTGACCGCGTAGCCGTCCATGGTGGACCTGAGAAAGTCGGGCAGGTCTTCAGGAGAAACAAGGTCGCGGCTCAGAACACGGCCCATGGCATTTTCCAGGGAGACCGTCTCTTCGCCAACAGGGCCGAACCGGCCTATGATTTCAAATACCTCTGCGGGGGTTTTCAGTTCAAAAAAGGATTCCATTATCTTGGGATAGACGCCTGTTCAATCGATCTTGGGGGCTCAAAAAAGCCGTCTGAGAGGCCCCGGGTTTATTTTTCAGGCGAATATGTCATAAGTGACATAACACTGCAACAATAAAATTTCAACCCATTGACAAGGGCGGGAACAGGCCTTACCCTGCCGGAGACAAGGCTGTCAGGACGATTGCGGTTGGCGGTGAAGAATGGGGGAAATTCAACTCTTAGCCGTATACGCGGAAAAGGGGATCTATTATGATAACGGTTATCGCTTCAATCCACGTCAAACCCGGTCATCTGTCCCGATTTATGGATATATTCAAGGCAAACGTTACTCTTGTCATGGCAGAGAATGGGTGCATGGAGTACTACCCCGCCGTTGACCTGGAGACCGGGCTGCCCGTGCAGGAGATGGATGAGAACGCGGTCACGGTCATTGAAAAGTGGGAGAACCTGGACGCCCTGTTGAATCACCTTGGAGCACCCCACATGCTCTCCTACAGGGAACGCGTAAAGGATATGGTTGAAAAGGTGGTGGTCAAGGTTTTGAGGCCCGCGTGAAACCGGTTCAGGTCCCGATGGGGAAGGCCGTGTTGACGCAGATGGCCGGTTTCGGGACCTGGTCCGGTTTGTCCTCAGTCCCCGGACTGGTACTCGGAAGATGCGGCCTCAAGGGCACCCGGCTGAACCTTGACGCCCTGGCCCTTCAGTATGGTCTCCAGGGCCGAAAGAAAGAGGAACACGTTTTTCCGGCGTGAAGAGTGGCCCATAAGCCCTACCCGCCAGATCTTTCCAGCAAGATCACCCAGGCCGCCTCCGATCTCCACTCCGAAATCGCCAAGGAGGGCCCTGCGGACCTTCAGATCGTCCGCCCCCTCTGGTATGCGTACGGCGTTCAGCATGGGGAGCCGCTCCCCTTCTGCCACGAGCATGGACAGGCCCATGGCCTCAAGTCCGGCAACCAGGGCCCTGTGGTTGACACTGTGCCGGGCAAAACGGGCCTCAAGCCCCTCCTCCGCAATGATCCGCAGGGCCTCACGAAGTCCGTAGACCATATTGATGGGCGCGGTGTGGTGGTACTTTCTTTCCCCTCCCCAGTAGTTGCTCACCATACTCATATCCAGGTACCAGCTTATGACAGGGGTCTTACGGTTGTTCAGGACCTCCAGGGCAGCGGGGCTGAAAGAGATGGGGGACAGCCCGGGCGGGCACGATATACACTTCTGGGTGCCGCTGTAGGCCGCATCGATCCCCATCCGGTCAAGGGCCACATCCAGGCCGGCCAGGGATGTTACCATATCCACGAGGAACAGGGCCCCGGCCTCCTTTGCGATCCTTGAAAGCTCTTCAAGGGGTTGAAGAACGCCGGTGGAGGTCTCGGCATGCACCACCGCCAGGAGCTTTGGATCTTTCCCCTTCACGGCATGGCTAACCGCATCCGGATCGATGGTCTCACCCCACTGGGCATCCACCCTTATGAGCCTGCCGCCCACGCGGGTTACGATATCGCACATGCGGGTCCCGAATACGCCGTTCACGCAGACCACCACCTCATCACCCGGTTCAATCAGGTTCACAAAGCAGGTCTCCATGCCGGCGCTGCCCGTGCCCGAGACCGGAATTGTCAGGGCGTTTTCCGTCTGAAAGAGATACCTGAGCAGGCCCTGGGTCTCATCCATTATTGAGAGAAAGGCGGGATCGAGGTGGCCTATGCATGGAGCGGCCATGGCCTGAAGTACGCGGCCCGGGACATCGCTGGGTCCGGGTCCCATGAGGACCCTTTCACCCGGGTCAAGATCTCTGAAGTCATCTGCATTAAAGCTCATCTTAGCCTCCCCTATGATCTGATCCGCTGAGGATCAGAGGTTGAAGGTTGTAAATCATGGGGCTGGAACCACCCGCGCCCCCGGGGTCCTTGTCAGGCCCCGGGCATGAAAGCGCCATAATCCACGGCCGTGGGTTTATCTGCCCCAGTGCACTTTAAGAACGATGCCGGGAGTATAGGAGAGAAGTCCCTGTGTGTCAAGACGGCCGGCCCGGATATGGGATCTATCCTCGGGCACGGCCCTTCCTAAGGTACTTGCCCAGTTCCTGGCCGGGGATGCCCAGGCAGTACAGGAGGTTGATAATCTGATCGCTATGGAGGATTCCATCGGTCTTGACGCTCTTATCCCCCGGCCTGAAGGCTATGGAAAGTCCTGCGTGCTTTATGAAGTGGGACCGGGTGGAGCCGTCCCCAATGGCAATAACCTGGTCCCGGCCGATCTTCTCCACGTTCATGATGAACTCCAGAACTGTCTCCTTTGTATCAGATGTGATAATAGGCTCTTCTAAATCTCCTGTCAGAACACCGAACTGGTCTACCTGGAGGGTATTTGAAAAGGCGTAATCAACCCCTGTCTCCTTAAGAACATCTTTTACAAAAAGATCAAAACCGGACGATAGGATCGCCACCTTGAAGCCCATGGATTTCAGGATCCGGATCAGCTCTGTGGATCCAGGTCTCAACCTGAGTTCGCCGCTGAACCTGTCCAGGTCCCTAACGGGTATCCCCTTGAGCATCCGGGCCTTTTCCACCAGCCTGTCCGTCCGGCCCGCCTCCCTGTGCGGAAGGTGCAGGGTCCTGTCCTTGGATTTCAGTTCTCTCTCCATCGTACTTATGAGGTCCTTGAGGGAGGACTCCCCTATGAGGGTGGATTCCAGGTCAAAAACGATCAGCTTCTTGATCCTTGCGGAGATATTTCCGCTCTGGATCACTACACTCTGGTCGAGTCCGGCGCACAGCTCCTTGAGTTCACCCTTCCATCGTTCCACGGCCCCCTCCCCGTCCTTAGGGGACACGCCTGTGGAATCTACGATCATCTCCATGGAAAAAAACTCTCCCCTGGCTATCATCCTGCAGCTTTCAATATTGATGTTATGCCTGAGGAAAAGGCCGGATATGACCGCCATGAGACCCGGGCGATCCATCCCCAGGACGGTCACCAGATGGTTTTCCTTGCGGGGAAATTCACAGGCATCTGTTTTATCGCATTCTCCCAGAACCACCTTCAGACCGGTTTCATCCTCCATTGCCTTCAGTGAAGCGATGACCGGGTCCATGGAATCCATTGAACCGGGAAAGGTAATGATCAGAAATATGGAAAAAAGGCCCCTCCGGCAGTGCTCCTCCACATCTATGATATTGCCCCCCAGTTCAAACACCCTTTCCGTGATCCTGGAGACCAGGCCTGGAGAGTCAAGCCCTATGGCTGAAAGACTTATGGTTCTCTGCTTCTGGTTCATGGCAGGCTCCTCTCTTTGGGACCGTCCCTGTGGTCGAAAAATACGAACAGCTCCTCTTCATAATACCTTCCGTTTATTATCTGGCCCGGAGGGAATCGCCTCAGGCTCTTCTCGCTGAGAAATTCAGAAAAGGCGGTGTTGATCTCCTCAAGGGAAATATCTTCCCTGAACAACCCGATGGGTACGTTCACGTTGAGAGGGCGTGCAGGGATCAAGTGGCGTGTGGCCTTGGGGGTGAATCTCTTTCCCTGCCTCACCGCCCCCACCACCATCTCCTTCGATATGTGGGGAGTCCATATAACCGCCTGGTCCGGCCTCAGCCGGCGGGAAAACCCGGGCTCCTGCACAG
>DREN01000139.1 GCA_011051075.1 Deltaproteobacteria bacterium
CTGAAGTGGCTGGGAGAGACCTACCAGTGCCCTGTGGTGGCCTATGCCGCGGACCTGGGGCAGGCGGAAGAGATAGAGGGGATAAGGGAAAAGGCCCTGAGTACGGGGGCTGAAGAGGTTGTAGTGGATGACCTGAAAGAGGAGTTTGTTCGCGACTTTGTCTGGCCGGCCTTGAGGGCCAACGCCATCTACGAGTCCACCTATCTCCTGGGCACCTCCCTGGCAAGGCCCCTTATTGCACGGGGCCAGGTTGAGGCCGCAAACAGGGTGGGGGCCGACGCGGTAAGCCATGGGGCCACGGGCAAGGGAAACGACCAGGTGAGGTTTGAGCTTGCCTACATGGCCCTGGATCCGGACCTCAAGATCATCGCCCCCTGGAGGACCTGGGATTTCAGGGGGAGGGAGGACCTCATGGAGTACGCCCGTTCCAGGGGGATCCCCGTGCCTGTTACAAAGGAAAAGCCGTACTCCAGCGACCGGAACCTGCTGCATATAAGCTTTGAAGGGGGAATACTCGAAGACACATGGGCCGAACCGCCAGAGGAGATGTTCGTGCTCTCGGTATCCCCTGAAAAGGCCCCTGACAGGGCCTCGTATCTGGAGATCGAATTCAGAAAAGGGGATCCGGTTTCCGTGAACGGAGAGGCCATGCCCCCTGGCCGACTCCTGGCCTACCTGAATCAGGTGGGCGGCAAAAACGGGGTGGGCCGTGTGGATATGGTGGAGAACCGTTACGTGGGGATGAAGTCAAGGGGGGTCTATGAGACCCCGGGGGGCACGATCCTGAGGATAGCCCATATCGGCATGGAATCGATCACCCTCGACAGGGAGGTCATGCATATCAGGGACAGCCTGATCCCCAGGTACTCCCGGATGATCTACAACGGTTACTGGTTTGCCCCTGAAAGAGAGATGCTCCAGACCCTGATAGACCAGACCCAGCAGAGGGTAAACGGGGTTGTAAGGGTGAAGCTTTATAAGGGAAGCTGCACCGTGGTGGGGAGGAAGTCTGACCTGTCCCTGTACGATCCTGATTTCGCCACCTTTGAGGAGGACCAGGTTTACAGGCAGAAGGATGCAGAGGGGTTTATACGCCTTAACGGCCTCCGGCTCAAGATCGCCAGGCTCTTAGAGGGGAAGGGTTAGAAGGAAAAACCCCGTAGGAAGGTAATTCGCAGTAATACCCCATCCTGCCCGGGGCAGGAGTGGGGGCTTGTATCTTGATGGTTAAGAGGGTCTATCATGAATAAGAAGGTGTGGGGCGGACGTTTCAGCCAGGAAACAGACGCGCTGGTTAATAGTTTCAACGCATCCATTGGATTCGATCACCACCTCTATCCCTACGATATCCAGGGCAGTATAGCCCACTGCCGGATGCTGGCCAATCAGGGGATAATAACCGACGAAGAGGCGACAGATATCGTGGAGGCCCTCGGCGAGATAAAACGGGAGCTGGACCACGGTGAGTTTTCCTTTGACGAGGATTATGAAGACATACACGGGCTTGTTGAAAAGGCCCTGGTGGATAAGGTTGGTCCCCTGGGTGAAAAGCTCCACACGGGACGGAGCAGAAACGACCAGGTGGCCCTTGATGTGAGGCTCTACGTGCGGGACGCCATTGAGGCCGTTATGGACCTGATCAGGGAAAACCGGAGGGTGCTGGTGGGGCTTGCGGAAGATAACCTTGAAACGGTTATGCCCGGTTACACCCACCTGCAGAGGGCTCAACCAGTACTTCTGTCCCACCATCTCATGGCCTATAACGAGATGCTTAAGAGGGACGGTGAACGTTTCAGTGAGGGTCTGAGACGGGTGAACATAATGCCCCTTGGAAGCGCGGCCCTGGCCGGCCCTACCTTTAACCTGGACCGGGAAATGGTGGCCGGGGAATTAGGTTTTGAAGGGATCTCCCAGAACAGCATGGATGCTGTGAGTGACAGGGATTTCGTGCTGGAGTTCCTCTTTAACGGGTCAATGGTCATGATGCACATGAGTCGTCTGTGCGAAGAGCTCATCATCTGGTCCAGCCAGGAGTTCGGGTTCATTTCAATCTCCGATTCCTTCTGTACCGGCAGCAGCATAATGCCCCAGAAGAAAAACCCCGACATACCTGAGTTGATAAGGGGCAAGACCGGAAGGGTCTATGGACACCTGATCTCCCTGCTCACCACAATGAAAGCTCTCCCCCTGGCCTATAACAAGGATATGCAGGAGGACAAGGAGGCCCTGTTTGATGCCTCTGACACCCTTCAGTCCTGTCTCGAGGTCATGGCCCGCCTCCTCCGGGAGGTAACCTTCAGGGAGGAGAGGTTGAGGGGGGCTGTTCAGGAGGGCTTCCTGTCGGCAACGGACCTGGCCGACTACCTTGTGGGCAAGGGGGTCACCTTTCGCGAGGCCCATGAGATCGTGGGGAGGATGGTCCTCCTTGCCGTGGACCGGAAAAAGGAACTCCATGAACTCTCCCTGGATGAGATGAAGGAGTTCAGCAGGCAGATAGACGATGATGTGTACCTGTGGCTCGATCCCATGTTAGCCCCGTCAAGGAGAAATATCCCCGGAGCAACCGGTCCTGAGGCGGTTAAGAGGGCCATCGAGGCCGCGAAAAAGGAGCTTGGGCTTGAGGCCCCTGACAGTTAGGAGACAAAGGGACTCATGGGGAGGCGGGGATCCGTGTTTATGGAGAAGGGAGATCCCGAGCGGGCCCGCTTCTATACTATCTTAGAAAAATATTTTAGGGTGGCTATTCCGCGGCTCTAAATCGTCCGCAGAGGTGTTATCTGATTGATCCTGATCCCGCGACAGGCGGGACTGGATGCTTGATGAAAAAAAGGGTGATTCCTCACAGATGTCCAGAAACCAGTATCCAGTATCCAGTATCCAGAAACCAGCATCCAGAAACCAGTTATGGCAATGGATGGGTGTACCCCAAAAACATTATCTTAAAGGCTATACTTGGGGAGGTTGACAGAGCAGCAGATGTGTGACCGGTTGAAACGCGCCTCAGTGTTCATGGCGGTTTTTTTTATTGCCCTTCCAACGGCCCTTTGGTCCGGCTGCGGCAAGAAGGCCCCGCCGTTTCTGCCCGAGAACAGGCTTACACTAAGGGTAGGGGTGCTCACGGGCAGGTGGGACAAGGGAGAGGTCAGGCTCCAGGGGACCATAAGCGGCCATGGGAAAGAGAGGTCCCGGGTAACAGGCTGCAGGGTTTATTATGCCTGGTATCCGGCTGACAGCCCCCCCTGCGAGGGATGCCCTATCCAGATGAAGGAGTTTTGGCTGATCAGGGAAAGGGTACTGTCTGGTGACAGGTTCAACTGCCGCGTACCCTGGGTAAAGAAGGAGGGTGTATGGTATTTTCAGGTCCGGCTCACAGGCCCTGGTGGCGCAGTGGGCCCCCCTTCAGCAAGGGTCAAGGTCATGACTGATAATTGATCATTATCTTCCGGCCGGCACCCGGCACCCTATGACCAGTCGTTAATACATCAATCATCAATCAACAATCATAAATCGAGACATGCATCATTTTCATTATAAAGAAGATCAGTTGTTCTGCGAAGATGTGCCCGTGGCAGAGGTGGCCCGGGAGGTGGGGACCCCCCTCTACCTCTACTCACACGCCACCCTCAGACAGCACTTTTTGGCCTTTGACCGTGCCTTCTCAGGTGTGAGACACCTGACCTGTTTTTCCATGAAGTCAAACTCCAACATGGCCATCCTCAGGCTTTTCGCCCTTCTCGGAGGAGGCGTTGACATAGTCTCCGGGGGAGAGCTTTACCGGGCCCTGAAGGCCGGAGTGAAACCTGACAGGATCGTCTATTCAGGGGTGGGTAAGGGGGAGGCCGATCTGGAGTACGCCCTCAGCACGGGGATTCTCATGTTTAACGTGGAGTCTTCCCAGGAGATAGTCAGGCTGAACCAGGTGGCCAAGAGGATCGGCAGGAGGGCAAGGCTCTCCATCCGAGTAAACCCCGATGTGGATCCAAAGACCCATCCCTATATCTCCACCGGTCTGAAGGAGAACAAGTTCGGGATTGATATCAGCGACGCCCTTGACCAGTACAGGATGGCCTCGGGTCTGAAAGGGCTTGATGCGGTGGGGGTTTCCTGTCACATAGGGTCACAGCTCACCCAGGTAGAACCCTTTGTGGACGCCCTCAGAAAGCTCAAGGGATTGATCAGGGCCCTGGGGGATGAGGGTATAAGGGTGGATTTCCTGGACCTGGGAGGGGGCCTGGGAATCACCTATGAAAATGAGGCGCCCCCACATCCAGAGGAGTACGCCCGTGCCGTCCAGGCCGAGCTCGGCGCAACCGACCTGACCCTGATCTTTGAACCGGGCCGCGTGATCGCGGGAAACGCCGGGATACTCGTGACAAAGGTCCTCTATACCAAGGCTACCAGAGAAAAGACCTTCTTTGTGGTGGATGCGGCCATGAACGATCTCATGAGGCCCTGCCTTTACGACTCCTTTCATGCCATTCAGCCTGTGCGGCCCCGGGGCCGGGAAAAGGTGAAGGCTGACGTGGTAGGTCCCATCTGCGAGTCTGGGGATTTCCTGGCCAGGGAAAGGGAGGTGGAGAGGCTTGATCCGGGTGATCTGATAGCGGTCATGAGCGCCGGGGCTTACGGTTTCAGCATGTCCTCAACCTACAACTCCAGGCCCAGGGCCTGCGAGGTCATGGTGAAGGAAGACCGTTACTATACCATAAGGAAGAGGGAAGGCTTCGAGGATCTGATAAGGGGAGAATCGATCCCCGATTTTCTGACCGAAGATCTGGACAGGGGTGAGTGAGGGCCTGAAAAGATGAAACCCGTTGAATTCTGGAAGATGAGCGGTTCGGGCAACGACTTTATCCTCATCGATAACAGGGACGGGGGAGTGCCCGAAGGGGAGATGGGTCGGCTGGTGGAGCGTGCCTGCAGACGGAGGGAGTCTGTGGGGGCTGACGGAGTGATCTTTGTGGTGGAATCCGCCCGGTATGACTTTGGGTGGCGCTTTTTCAACGCCGACGGCGGGGAGGTGGAGATGTGCGGTAACGGGGGGCGCTGCGTGTCCCGTTTCGCCTTCTTAAAGGGGATAGCAGGCCCTGAAATGACCTTTGAGACCCTGGCCGGACCGATTTCGGCCCGGGTTGACGGCCGCGTGGTGAAGGTCCTTATGCCCAATCCCGGGACCGCTCAACTGGACGTGGACCTGGAGTTCAGGAAGGGCTGGAGGAGCTGTGATTTCATCAACACCGGGGTCCCCCATGTGGTGGTTCATGTTGAAGACCTCCAAAGCCATCCCGTGAGGGAGGAGGGGAGTCTTATCCGTTTTCATGAACGGTTTTCCCCGGAAGGCACCAATGCCAACTTCGTAACCAGAACAGGCCCCCGCAGCCTGGTTGTGCGGACCTATGAAAGAGGGGTGGAGGACGAGACCCTGGCCTGCGGCACCGGGGCCATTGCCTCGGCCCTGGTGAGTTCCATGAGGGGGATGGTAGACTCACCTGTCAGGGTTAAGACCTGGGGAGGTGAGGAGCTGATCATCTACTTTCAGAGGGAGGACCACTCGTTCAGCGAGGTATGGCTTGAGGGAAACACCTCTATTATCTACGAGGGGCGGCTTCACCGGGAGGCCCTTTAAGGTTGAGTTTGAATCAATGGTAAACGTCGGATGTTCAATGTGGAATGGGAAGGGAGGTTATCATGTTTAAGGGATCTATCGTAGCAATAGTGACGCCTTTTAGAGACGGGAAGGTGGATGAAGAGGCATACCGTCAACTCATAGAGTTTCAGATCGAAAACGGCACCAGCGCCATCGTGCCCTGTGGCACCACCGGCGAGTCAGCCACCCTGAACATGGAGGAGCACGCCCGGGTCATCGATATCGCGGTTGAGGCGGTGAACAAAAGGGTGCCGGTCATTGCCGGGACAGGTGGAAACAGCACCAGCGAGGCCATAGAGCTTTCCGAGCACGCCAGGAAGGTGGGGGCCGACGCCACCCTCCAGGTCACCCCCTACTACAACAAACCCACCCAGGAGGGGCTGTATCAGCATTTCAGGGCCATTGCCAGGGAGGTGCCCCTGCCCCAGGTCCTCTACAACGTGCCTGGTCGGACCAGCGTCAACATGCTTCCCGAGACCGTGGCCCGCCTGGCAGAACTGCCCGAGGTGGTGGCCATAAAGGAGGCATCGGGCAACATCGGTCAGATGGCCGAGATCGTGAGACTGGCAGGGGATGGTATTACCCTGCTCTCAGGGGATGACAACCTGACCCTCCCTGTCCTGTCCGTGGGTGGTACCGGGGTGGTCTCGGTGGTGGCCAATATCGTTCCCAGGGAATCGGCTGATCTGGTCAGGGCATGGGAAGAGGGGAAGGCTGAAGTGGCAAGGGAGCTTTTCCTCAAGCTCCTTCCCCTGTGCCAGGCCATGTTCTATGAGACAAACCCGATCCCGGTCAAGACCTCCCTGGCCCTGATGGGAAAGATCCAGGACGAGATGAGGCTTCCCCTCTGTCCCATGGCTCAGACCAACCTTGAGAAGCTCAAAAAAGCCCTTTCCTTGCACGGTCTCATATAGTGCGACCCGTGAGGTTGGAAGCCTATACAAAGGACGTGATGGAGGGGGGCAGGGTATGGTCTCTCAGACAATCGGCAGGATAGAGGAACTCCTGGGGGAAACCGTGGCCCTTCAGCAGGATGCTGTCAGCCGTATGTGCCCAGGTTGCCAGTCTCCCTGCTGCTCAAGGGTCCACTATCTGTTCAACGAAAAGGATATCCTCTTCCTCAAATTGTCAGGGAGAAAATCAAGGTGGAGAAGGGAGGCTTTCACCAGAAAGGGGTGCTGGTTCCTGGATGAAAATGGGTGCGTTCTTGAGCCGGGATCAAGACCCTTTATCTGCCACACCTATATGTGTGAGGATCTGAAAACGGCGTTCAAGAGGTGGGACCCGGGGCTCATGGGGCTCCTGGAAGGTAAGTTCAAGGAGATAGGTGGAATGAGAAGCCGGTTATGGGCAGAGTACCTTGAAGAAAAGCCCCGGGTTCCCGAGCCCTAATCCCCCATTCTGAACGCCTTGAACATCTTGCTTGGTCCGATCATGTTCATGCCGTGGACCACCGCGTCGACGATGTCCCTGTCGTTCCACCCGAGCCTGCGCAGCCCGTCCATATCACTCTCTTCCACTGCCTCAGGGGTTTTTACCGTCTTCAGCACGAACAGGAGCATGGCCTTATCCTTGTCCTCCAGGGGGGCCTGGGAAGGATCTCTTTTGACCGAATCGAGTACCTCCCTGCTGATCCCCCGTGATTCAAGCAGCCCTGCATTGAACCCTATGCAGAACTCATAGTCGTACTCCACCGCAACCAGCATACGGATGAAGGTAAGGAGGGGAAGGCCCAGCGTCTGGTGCTGCATATAGTAACCTATGGTCTCCGCCAGCAGCCTCGTTATTTGAGGGCTTGCGCTCAGCATCTCAAGGGGCTTGGGCACTACGCCGATGGTATCCAGGAAGGGCTTGTATGCCTGCGCTATCGCTCCCTCTGCCTTTTCAGGTGAAACCGTTGTGATTAATGCCATTTTTTCCTCCTGTTGATAGCGTGTAGTTAATATACCACTTTAGCCTACTGTCATGTCAACTTCAAGGGGTAATCGGTGAGATAGAGGAGAAAGTCCATTCTCTTGCAGGGGCTGTTTCGTCAGTGGCAAAGGTTGTCCCGTTACTATCTTGTCCGCGCCAACATGCCCGGCAAAGGCAATCCCTGCTCAAATATTTCCACTATGACCTCTGCCGCCATCCTCGCTCCGGCGCCGGTGACCCACTGACATCCCGTACCGGTTTCCACCATCCTCTTGTGGAGCCTTTCCCTTTCCTCCGGGTCCTGAAGATCGTATGTCCTGCCGAAATGCGACTTCTGGATTTCCGAACAGCTCACCGTACCAAACTCATCCTTAAATCTCTTGTAAAGCATATTCCCATATCCCATGGCCCTCTGATACTGTGGAAACATCTCCAAATCGTCTCTTCCGGTCAGATAGCCTATCATCATGAGGCCGCCTGTCAGCGCCCCGCATACATGGCCCCTCCGGGCCACCCCTCCTGCCAGGCAGGTGGAGGCCCGTAACAGGTCCGGTCCACCGA
>DREN01000306.1 GCA_011051075.1 Deltaproteobacteria bacterium
CTTGTAAACAGAAACCACAAGAAAGATATTCCCCCGGACAGTATCAGGCCGGCCAGGAACTCCAGACCGAGGCTCACCAGGCAGGAGAGGGGGTGCCTGCAGATCCTGAGACTGCAGACCTCCGATCTCACCACCCAGGGCTGCGAGAAGAAGATAAAGACCGCCTACAAGAAGATGGCCAAGGTGTACCACCCCGACGTGGGCGGAAATGAAGAGGCGTTCAAGAAACTGAACCATGCCCACGAACAGATGCTCCTATGGGCGGAAAACCCCCAGTACACTTCGAGAAAGGCCCTTCATGACTGCTGGTCCTACGACGGAGCCCTAAGCCGCTGGTCCCCTCCGTTGTAACATACGAAATCCAGACCGAGTGTATCTCAAGAACCCCGGCAGGGGAATGCCATGAACCAGGGATTTCTCCCCCTTCACCGGCGGGGTTTTTTATGGTCGGGACCGGGCGTTTTTTGGTGCCGGGCCCGGTAAAGCCTCTCCATCCGCTTGCGCACCTCCCCTTCAAATCCCCTCTGTGTGGGCCGGTAGAAGATACGCCTCTCTATGGGCCGGGGGAGGTAAACCTGATCAACCCAGGCCCCGGGATGGTTGTGTGGATAGAGATAGCCCCGGCCGTAGCCAAGTCCTTTCATCATGCGGGTGGGCGCGTTCCTGATGTGAAGCGGCACGGGGAGGGCCCCTGACCCTTCGATCTCCTCCTTAACGGCCTTTTCCATGAGGTACAGGGCGTTGCTCTTGGGGGCCGAGGCAAGGTAGACGGCTGCCTCGGCCAGGGCGAGCTCTGCCTCGGGAGGTCCAACCCTCTGCCAGGCGTCAAAGGCAGCCAGGGCCATCTGCAGGGCATGAGGATCGGCCAGGCCCACGTCTTCTGAGGCGAAGCGGATCATCCTCCTGCATATGAAGAGGGGATCCTCTCCCGCCATGAGCATCCTGTAAAGCCAGTACACCGAGGCCTGGGTATCGCTTCCCCTCAGGCTCTTGTGAAAGGCGGATATTAGGTCGTAATGCTGCTCTCCATCCTTGTCGTAGGGGAGTGCCTTCCGGTTCAGGGCCGCCTCAACAATATGAAGGTCCAGGCGGATGGAAGACCCGGGGTCTTCCCCCATTGCAAAGTAGGCGGCTGCTTCCAGGTTGTTGAGGGCCACCCTGGCGTCCCCCTGGGCCAGGTCCACCATATGCCCCATGGCCTCGTCCGTGATTTCCATACCCAGGCCTCCCAATCCCTTTTCGCAATCGGAAACGGCTCTTCGTAGAAGGGTCTTGAGGTCATCCTTTCCAAGGGGATGCAGGAGCATCACCCTGGCCCTTGATAGCAGCGGCGGGATGACCTCAAAGGAGGGGTTCTGGGTGGTCGCCCCTATGAGGATGATAAGACCGCTCTCCACATGGGGAAGAAAGGCATCCTGCTGGGCCTTGTTGAACCGATGAATTTCATCCACAAAGAGGATAGTGGGCCTGTTTGACCGGTCTTTTTCCTCCCTGGCTTCGGCAATTATCCCCCGCAGTTCCCTTATGCCGGAGGTGACCGCTGAAAAGGCCCGGAAAGGGCAGCGGGAGTATTTCCCCATGAGCCGGGCCAGGGTCGTTTTACCCGAACCAGGGGGGCCCCAGAAGATTATTGAAAAAATCCGCCCCCCCTTTACGGCCCGGGCCAGGGGGGCGCCCGGACCGATTAGATGTGCCTGACCCATCATCTCCTCCAGGGTCTCAGGCCGCAACCGTTCTGCCAGGGGCACAGCGTCTGTTTCCGCCTCTTTTCTCATAAACGTAAAACCCCCTTTGCCGGGAAAGGGGCCATTGGGTTTCGAGGCCCTGTTCACCTCTCCTTTCTGGAGACGTCTCTCCTCTTGGCAGGGCAATGAAAAAAAGGTCCATGCGGCGGGAAAGAGAATCAGGTCCGCCGACCAAAAGGATCTTGATGATCCCGCGTGTTTATCGTATCATACTACGGCGGTCCCTTGGCACAGGTCAATGGAAAATCAGCCCCCCTATTACAAGAGGATAAAGTGTCTGACGCCCCCTTTGTTCACCTTCACGTCCATACGGAGTACAGCCTCCTGGACGGTGCCATACGTATTGACAGGATGCTCGACAAAGTCCGGGCCCTGGGCATGCAGAGTGTTGCCATTACTGATCATGGTAACATGTTCGGGGTAGTCCAGTTCTATGACCAGGCCACAAAGGCCGGGATCAAACCGATTATCGGGTGTGAGATATACGTGGCCCCCGGGGATCGGCGGGACCGCTCCCCCTCCCAGGGGGGGGCCCCCACAGCATATCACCTGACCCTCCTGGTCATGAACGAGGAGGGGTACAAGAACCTGAGCGCGCTGGTTACCCTGGGCCACATAGAGGGCTTTTACTACCGTCCACGGGTGGACATGGATCTGCTCAGGAAGCACAACTCCGGCCTCATAGCCCTTTCCGGCTGCCTCAAGGGGACCGTCCCCTTTCTCGTGAACAGGGGCCGGACCGATGTGGCCATGGAAAAGGCCCGTGAGATGGCCTCGATCTTCGATAACGAGCGGTTTTATCTGGAGGTCCAGGCCAACAGGCTCCCCGAACAGGAGGTGGTAAATAAGGGCCTAAGGGAGATCTCCCGAGACCTTTCCATTCCTCTTGTGGCCACGAACGACTGCCATTACCTGAACAGGGAGGACGCAGAGGCCCACGATGTCCTGCTCTGCATTCAGACGGGGAAATCGATCGATGATGAGAGACGGCTGAAGTTCTCCTCTGACGAGTTCTATTTCAAATCCCGCCAGGAGATGGAGGAGGCCCTGAAAGGCTATGAGGAGGCCCTGGACAATACTGTGCTGGTGGCGGATCTCTGCCGATACGAGATGAGTTTCGGCCGCTATAAGTTCCCCATGTTTCATGTGCCCGGGGACCGCAGCCTCAACCATATGCTCATCAAGGCCGCAAAGGAGGGGCTTGACAGGCGTCTGTCAGAAAAGGCGGAAGAGGGTCCCCTTTCCAACGAGATCAGGGCGGAGTATGGCAAGAGGCTGGATTTTGAACTCTCCGTGATCCTCAAGATGGATTTTGCCGGCTATTTTCTCATAGTGGCCGATTTTATTGAATACGCCCATCGCAACGATATCGCTGTGGGACCGGGCCGGGGCTCGGCCGCAGGCTCTCTGGTGGCCTACTGTCTGAATATCACCAACATAGATCCCATAAAGTACGGGCTTCTTTTCGAGAGATTCCTGAACCCCGCCCGCATCAGTATGCCAGATATAGATATCGATTTCTGTATCAACGGAAGGGATCAGGTCATCCAGTACGTGGCGGACAAGTATGGCAGGGAGAATGTGAGCCAGATCATTACCTTCGGTACCATGAAGGCCAGGGGAGTCATAAGGGATGTGGGTCGGAGCCTGAACATTCCCCTGGGCGAGGTGGACCGTATCGCCAAGCTGGTGCCCGAGGGGCCCGGCGTAACCCTGGACAGGGCCATACGCGAGGAACCGGAACTGAAAGCCCTGGAAGAGGGGGAAGGCCCCGCCAGGAAGCTCCTGAGGATCTCCCGCCTCCTCGAAGGTCTGGCACGGCATGCCTCTACCCATGCGTGCGGCGTTGTTATCGCCGACAGGCCCCTGGTGGAATACCTTCCTCTCTACGCTGGATCCAAGGGCGAGATCATGGCCCAGTTCACCATGGAAAAGATCGAGCAGTTAGGCCTGATCAAGTTCGATTTCCTTGGGCTGAAAACCCTGACCGTAATCAAAGAGGCCCTGCAGCTTATCAGGAAAACCACCGGGAGCAGTGTAGACTTAGACAGGGCCCCCTTAAACGATGAGGCCCCCTACCAGCTCTGCTCCGATGGAAAAACAACCGGCGTGTTCCAGTTGGAGAGTTCCGGCATGAAGGACCTCTTGCGGAGGCTCAAACCAGAGGTCTTTGAGGATCTCATAGCCCTCATGGCCCTGTACAGACCGGGACCTCTGGGAAGCAACATGATAGACGACTACATAAACGGCAAGCATGGCAATGGGAAGATCAAGTACTTCCTGCCTCAGCTTGAGCCGATCCTCAGGGAGACCTACGGGGTCATCCTCTACCAGGAGCAGGTCATGAAGATCGCCCAGGTCGTTGCGAAATATACCATGGGCGAGGCCGATGAGCTCAGAAAGGCCGTGGGGAAAAAGAAACCCGAACTCATGGCAAAACATCGGGCAAAGTTTGTGGAAGGGGCCGTTTCAAACGGGGTGGCGCCTGAAATGGCCGAAAAGCTGTTCGGGCTCATCGACAAGTTCGGTGGTTACGGGTTCAACAAATCCCACTCCGCAGCCTACGCCATGATCGCCTATCAGACGGCCTATCTCAAGGCCCACTACCCGGTTGAATTCATGGCCGCCCTCCTGACCCAGGATATGGGCAATCAGGACAAGACCATCAAGAACATTGCCGAATGCCGCGCCATGGGGATTGAGATCCTGCCGCCGGACGTAAACGAGAGCCAGGCCGACTTTTCCGTGGTGGACGGGAAGATCCGGTTCGGGCTTGCAGCGGTCAAGAACGTGGGCATGAAGGCGGTGGAACTGGTCATTGAGGAGAGGGCCAACCATGGACCTTTCATAGACCTGCTCGATTTCTGCAAGCGGGTTAACGGGCAGAAGGTGAACCGGAGGGTCCTCGAGGGCCTGATCCAGTGCGGGGCCTTTGATTTTATGGGGATCAACAGGTCCAGACTGTTTTCGGGCCTTGACCATATAATGAGGATCTGCGGTGCCAACCACGACCCCAACCAACTGAGCATGTTCGGCCCTTTGGGTTTTGGAAACGGGGAACAGGAGGGGGGCCTGGATCTCCCTGAAATGGACGAGTGGAATGAAAGAGAGCTGCTCAGGAGGGAGAAGGAGGCCCTCGGGTTCTATATCACCGGACATCCCCTGGACAGGTTCAACCATGAGATAGAAAGATTCACCACCTGTATGATTCATGATCTCCCCGCTCAAAAGGACAGGAGCCAGGTGAAAATAGCCGGTGTGGTGGAAAGCCTGAAGATAAAGCGCACCAAAAGGGGGGATAAGATGGCCGTTGTTCAGCTTGAAGATCTCACCGGCTCCACAGAGTTAGTGGTGTTCCCGGATCTCTTTGTGGCGGCGGCCCCCCTCCTCGGGGGCGAGGACCCTCTGCTTATAACGGGTACGGCGGAGATCGGGGACAGCGGGGCCAAAATACTTGCCCGGGAGATTGAGACGCTGGCCTCTTTGAGGCTTAACTTAGTTAAGACCATTGTCCTGAACCTGGACAACGGGGGGCTTTCAAGGGATCTCCTTGAGGATCTCAGGGATATTGTGTTCAGATACCCTGGAGAGTGCAGGCTCCTCTTCAGGGTAGGCGGGCCGGAGGGGGGGTCGGTCACCCTCTCTGCCCACGGTCGTTTCAACGTCCTTCCCTGCAGCCGGTTCCTGGCCGAGGTTGACGACCTGATAGGACACAGGGTCTGGGAGCTTCACTGATATGATTGATAAAGAAAAACCGATAACCCGGCGAGGATTTCTGTTTCATTCCGGCAGGCGGACCATTGGGAGCCTCATCTCCTGGACGGGGAGACCGGTTCTTCTGCTGTTCACAGCCCTGTGCCTCTCAGGGTCCTTTGCCGGTGCTGGGGAGGAAAAAGGGGAGAGCAGGGGAGCTAAGCAGGTGGTACGCACGGCCTTCGGGGCCGGGAGATGGTTCCCCGCAGACGGGAGAGAACTTGGGGAGATAGTGGACGGGTTCATTGAAAAGGCCCGGGTGCCTGCGTTCCGCAGGAGGATCGTGGGGGCCGTTTCCCCCCATGCGGGGTACATCTATTCGGGGAGGGTGGCGGGATATACCTTTCGTGCCCTCAGGGATAACGCTGCTGAGCATGGAGTTCCAGAGGTGGCAGTGGTACTCGGGTTCAGCCACCGCGCCAGGTTTGAGGGTGTGGCACTCATGGACGGAGACGCCATCCAGACCCCCCTCGGCCCTGCCCCCCTCCACGGGGAGGCGGCCCGGATATTAGCGGACCAGGGTCCACGCATATACTTCGATCACCGGCCCCACAGGGGTGAACACTCGGCTGAAAACCAGATCCCCTTCCTGCAAAGGGCCCTCCCCGGAGCGAGGCTTGTAATCGCTCTCATGGGGAACCATGATCCCCACACCCTGGACGATCTTGTAAAGGCCCTTGATACCCTATCGAAAAGGATGAAAATCGTGGTCATAGCCAGCAGTGACATGCTGCACGATCCCGATTATAATCTTGTCACCAGGACGGACAGGGAGACCCTCAAGATGATGGAGTCCATGGATTACACGGGTCTGGGAAAGGGGTGGACCTACTCCGGACAGATCCTCTGCGGCATAGGGCCGGTCTTGGCGGTAGTACGGTTTTCCCGGATCAAGGGGTGCAGAAGGGGCGTGGTCCTGACGTACCGAAACAGCGGAGATGATTTCCCTGAGGGCCGGGGCCGATGGGTTGTGGGTTACGGATCAGTGGTGTTTGCAAGGGATCGGTGATACCAGACCTGCTCATGAAAGGAAGTAATCGAGGATTCCGGCGGCACCGTGCATCTTGTTTTCCGCCTGCTGCCATACGATGGACCGGGGACCCTCAATCACCTCGGCTGTTATCTCCTGACCCCTGTGGGCCGGGAGACAGTGCATGACGAGGACCTCTTTTGAGCTGAGGCTCAACAGATCGGCGTTAATCTGATATCCGTGAAAGGCGTTCAGTTTTTCCTCCTTCTCCTTCTCCTCTCCCATGCTCACCCACACGTCGGTGTAGAGGATATCCGCGCCCTCTGCCGCCTCCCCGGGGCTGTTAAGCACCTGGACCCTGGCGCCTGTTTTTTCCGCCGTCCTATTGGCCTTATCAAGGATATCGGCGCGGGGAGAGTAGCCCTCTGGACAGGCAACCCTCATGTGCATGCCTGCCAGGGCGCAGATCAGCAACAGGGAATGGCACACGTTGTTTCCATCACCGATATAGGTGAGCGTCAGGCCCTGAACCGTGCCTTTGGTCTCAAGGATCGTGAACAGGTCGCAGATCGCCTGGGTGGGATGTTCCAGGTCGCTCAGCCCGTTGATGATGGGGATGCCCGAATAACGGGCAAAATCCTCAACGGTCTGATGGGCATAAACCCTGGCCACAACGGCATCCAGGTAGCTCCCCAGCATCCTGCCGGTATCCTCAATGGGTTCCCCCCGTTTGATCTGGAGATCGTTGGGCGCAAGATATATGGTCCCCCCCCCCAGCCTGAGAATGGCCGATTCAAAACTGGTCCGGGTCCTTGTGGAGGGTTTCTCAAAGAGGATGCCGATCACCCTGTTTCCAAGAAGGTCGAGGGTTTTTCGTTGCTTGATGGCCTCTTTCAGGACCCGTGCCCTGTCTAAGATTGCGAACAGGTCTTCCCTGGTCAAATCATCTGCGGAGAGGAGTGAACGCACCATAAAAAGCCTCCATGGATAATTGAACGTCTCGGAAATTCTACAACTTATTGAAATTAGAAATTAGAAATTTGGCCTTCATCCTCTTGTGCTGTTGATGAACGTATTCAATTTTGGAGCGATCTTCCTAATCCCGCCCTGCGGGACTACTTTCCAATTTCAAATTTCAAGCCGTGAACCGCTGCCAACATTCCAATTGTGAGCGAAGCGAACTAAGTTCAACTCGTCTTAAAAGGAGTGAAACCACATATCCGGGTCCTTTACCCGCAAGACCCTGCAAGAGAGAGAACTCCCTTATTCATCTGCTATCATACGGCAGTTAAGGATAAAAAGCCATCGATTATTTGCGCTTCCAGCCCCAGGGGGGCATTTTCTCCCGTTGACATGGGAAGCCTTTTGGGCATATATTCCTGCCGGGTGAAGCCTTGGACGTATCGGGAATGTGTACCTGCAACCGGCTCCATCTCAGAAGTGTAGAACTTCAGCTAAATAATTTCGACCTGTGCGGTTATCCTTTGTCCGTGGGGGCCTCTTTTCCAAAGGACGCAACAAAATATTCCATCACGACATGGAACGCCCCCTTAGTTGGATTACAGCTTCGGAGCAGGCAGGGACCCGTAC
>DREN01000334.1 GCA_011051075.1 Deltaproteobacteria bacterium
GGGCGCAACAGATACCGCTGAAAACATCCAGTCCATCGGGGCATTCATTTCCGAGAACTCGGACGGTTTGGTCAGCCGGTGGGAGTTATGCGCCTTTAACAATCTCTGCAAGGACAAATATCTACGGCTGTCTCTCGATTGGGCATACAAGGACTGTGATCTCCTCAGCAAATTGGAGATGGAAAAGATGGCAGCCGTGGCGAGAAATTCCGGCGTTGATCCGACCATCGTTCGCTGGAGCGGGTCAACCAAGCTGGAAGCAAAAGCGGCCTAAAAATAAAGTGGGCCCACTGATGGGCCGACTGTGGACCACGGGAGAAATGGACTCATGAAAACATTCTTCACAGAAGCGGACATGAAGGCATTTGAGCCAGCTGAAAAAATTGGACTGGTGGCCTGTGTCAATCCCGATGGACTCCCGCACGTCTCCCTAATCACATCCATCATGGCCCCGGATCCAACCCACCTGACCTTAGGGCAGTTTTGTAAGGGATTGAGCAAAGAATATATCCAGTCGAACCCCCATGTCAATTTTATCGTCATGACCATGGACAAACGGATGTGGCGAGGGCGGGCCCAGTGGACCCACGTGAAATCTGAAGGTCCGGAGTATGAGCGCTACAATGACATTCCCATGTTCCGGTACAACACCTATTTCGGGATCCACGCCGTGCATTACCTCGACCTCATTGAGACCACAGGGGGAGCTTCACTCCCCATGTCCCGCATCGTTCTCTCCGCCTTACTGACCAAATTGACAAAGGGATTCTGTACATCAGGCAGTAGAAAACGAATTCTCAAACCCTTTGCCGAGGATCTCTTCAACCAACTCGGTGCGCTCAAGTTCATTTCTTGTGTGGGGACCGCTGGCTTTCCTGTTCTGGTGCCGGTGATTCAGTGCCAGGCCGCTGACAGCCGACGACTTATTTTTACGGCGTTGGCTTTTGGAGACGAACTGAGCCGAATCCCAAAAGGAACCACGGTGGCCATCTTCGCTTTGAATATGAACATGGAGGACGTGCTCGTTCGGGGCACCTTTCATGGCTTCAGACGTGTCATGGGCCTGTCAGTCGGAACGGTGGACATCCAATGGGTGTACAATTCCATGCCCCCGGCACACGGGCAGATATATCCAGAAGTAGAATTGAGCCCGGTGGTGGACACCTGGACGTAATTGGCGTTCGAGAATTCTCTATTAGGATATCGTGCGCATCGCACCTGCTGGCTCCCTAATCGAATTGAAAAAAGGATTCGGAAACAAGAGTACAAAATCTATTCCTGAAAAACGGTCGATTTCAGTATCATATCGTTGTAGTATTCGCTACACTCGATACCGAGGGGCAAATATGCCCCATTTTGAGAGGCAAACCAAGGGTATTCCGATGATCCCATGACCTCTCAACTGCGCCAAAATCCTGAGATTTCCCTTGACTTCAACGGGATAAATGACGTTGAATACTCAGCATAAAGCGCGATTTTTCCAATTCTTAACTCAATCACATAGCCCTACACCTCTCTTTGACGCTTTTTGATTCTGTGATCGCGACCTGCTGTTTTGACGAGGCGTTGTCACATGAAGTCCAATTTCGCTTTTGGTTGCAGCTCCTTATGGAGGTATCCCTGTGGACCCTAAGGACGTTACAAGAAAGCTCTCAGCCATACTCAGTGCCGATGTTCAAGGTTACAGCCGCCTCATGGGAGACGACGAGGTCGCGACCGTTGAGACCATAACCGAATATCGTGAGACCATCACATCTCTCGTCATCCAATGGAAGGGCCGAGTGGTGGACTCTCCCGGAGACAATATCCTGGCCGAGTTTGCCAGTGTGGTGGATGCTGTCCAGTGCGCGGTGGAGATTCAGCAGGTATTGAAGTCCAAGAACGCTGGCCTCCCTGAGAACCGCAGGATGGTGTTCCGCATTGGGGTGAATCTCGGAGATGTCATCCAGGAAGACGACCGCATTTACGGTGATGGAGTCAACATCGCTGCCCGGATAGAGGGTCTTGCAGATGGAGGGGGTATCTGTATTTCGGGAAGCGCCTACGAACAGATCGAAAACAAGCTGGCCCTCGGATATGAGTACCTTGGGGAGCATTCTGTAAAGAACATTGCAAACCCGATAAAGGTATTCAAGGTCCCGATGGAGCCCCGGGATATAAGCAAAGAAAAAAAGAAAGCGCGGCCAAAAAGGTGGCTTTGGGCGGCTGTGGCTGAGGTAGTCCTTTTTTTAGGAATAGCTGTCGCAGAATTTTGGAACTATTACTATCTTCCCGCCCCCGTCGATATTGACCCGGAGGGAAAAATGGCTTTTGCACTTCCCAAAGGACCTTCCATCGCTGTACTGCCATTCAACAACATGACCCGAGATCCTGAGCAGGATTATTTTTGCGACGGGATAACCGAAACTATCATCGGTGCCCTTTCACACAATAAAAATCTTTTTGTGATCGCCCGAAACTCAACATTTGCATATAAGGGCAAATCGATTGATGTGCGGCAGGTAGGGCGTGAGTTGGGCGCACGGTATGTGCTGGAGGGGAGCATTCAGAAAACCGGGGAACGGATTCGAATCTCGGCCCAACTTATAGATACCAAATCGGGGAACCACCTGTGGTCTGAACGCTATGATCGAGACTTGAAAGATATATTCGCCTTGCAAGATGAAATCACAATTAAGATCATGACGGCCCTCGGAGTTGAGTTGGGGGAGGGAGAACAGCTTCGGTCAAAGGTTAAAGGTATCAATAATCTGGACGTCTTGCTTAAATTGCTGCAAACGGCCGAGCATTTTTATCGCATGAATAGAGAAGATAATGTGCTGGCCCGGCAAAAGGCTGAAGAAATAATAGCAATAGATCCTGATGTTTCGATGGCATACGCTTTAATCGGCTGGACTCACATTATGGACTTGTGGTTCGGCGCAAGCACGTACCCGCTCATCTCTCTTGGCAAAGCCACCGAAGCAGCGCGAAAAGCCGTCACACTGGATGATCACAACAGCACTGCGCATCTGTTAAAAAGTTATATTTTTTTAGCAAGAAAGGAGCATGAAAAAGCCATCGACGAAGCTAAGCGGGCAATCGCCCTCAATGTGAACTATGCTGATGCCTACAGTATGCTGGGGAATATCCTCACCCTTTCCGACCGCCCGGTTGAAGGTATAGGGTTTTGTAAAAAGGCGATTCGGCTCAACCCTGTCCCCCCAAGCTTTTATTTTGTGAATTTAGGGTTTTCATATTCCAGAGCAGGACAGTATGAGGAGGCTATAGAAGCGTATAACAAGGGCATCAAAAAGCAGTCTAATAATATTTTTGGCCATAGAGGTTTGGCAGCAACCTATAGTTTAATGGGCCGTGGAAAAGACGCCAATGAAGCCGCATTGGAAGTGCTAAAAATAGACCCGGAATTTTCTCTGAGAAATGTTGCAAAGACAGTCCCTATGAAAAACCAGGATGAACTAAAGCGTCTTATTGAAGCCCTGCGCAAGGCGGGGTTGAAGTGAAACGACGAGGGCGTTATATTGTAGTCCGTTCTCTCGCAGCTGAGTTGAACATACGTGCATTAGCCAAGTTATCAGACGGGTCAAAAAATTCAAGGCTGGGAGATCAATCCTTCACAATATGGCAATGACATCAATGGGTTGAGAAATATTAGATATTTAAAACTTTTTCAGATATTGAATTCTCAAACTTTGGATTATACTGAAATTTGCCCATGTTGCCTATGAGACTGAAAATAGGAACTTACCTCAGGACGAATCGCTGTAAACCTAACCGAGTGGATATAACCGCTGTCTGTAGACTCCTTAATGACTTTTCCATAAAAATCCTTGGTTCCGAGATCCTCATCTACATCAAGCAAGTTCATCTTGAGATTCGTTAATGGAGGAACAGTTTCATTCAATTCAATAGGGCGCAGATACTCTCATCTCCCAAAAAATTGTGCAAAATTCATTTTTTGCGGGACAAAACCGCATTAGTTGTGTACTGTATATTGCAAAAACTCAAATGTTAGGAGGTGCTTATAGCTTAACAATGTTAAAGAATAAAATAGCTAAAAAAGCCTAGCGGTACGACTTACTCCGATTCCTCCCTCTGGCCTTGCCAAAATCATTATCTGAAACTCTATAGGCTGGCTGAACAAGAATCACCCGGAACTGGGATTTTGAAAAAAGGGCAGTAAGGAGAATAACGAGCAAGGCATATGGCGCAAACACCCCATGAAAGAACCTTGGTGAAACCACCCATGATCATGATGAGGTACTCATGAACAACCCACCTCCTGCAGCAAGACGGGACCTGGAGTTTTTCCCTGTCCAGCACCAGGGACAGCAGTTCGTCCTCATCAGGGACCACCTGGACCTGGTTGAGGAGGGAAAAGCGGTGGGACTTCCCCTATACAGGCTCATGACCCTCCTGGACGGCACCACGACGGTAAGAGACCTGCAGATGGAGTTGATGAGGCAGCAGGGGGGTGTGCTGGTGGGGGCCGATGAGATCAACAACCTCCTTGTCCACCTTGATGAGTCGTTTCTCCTTGACTCTGACAGGTTCAGGGAGGCCAGGGCTCGAATAGTCGCCGATTTTACTTCCCGGAGAACCAGACCCTGCTCTCACTGCGGGAAAAGCTATCCGGAAAACCCGCTGGACCTGCGAAACAGGCTGGATGAGATCGTGGGCAGCCAGCCGGATTTCCCTGAACCCGAGGGCAGGCTTTCGGCCCTGGTCGCCCCCCACATCGATCTCAACGTGGGATACAGGGGCTATTCCAGGGCCTATCGGTTGTTGAAACATACCTCCTCTTCGCGGGTCATAATCTTAGGGGTGGGGCATCAACTGCAAGACGCCCTCTTCTCCCTCACTGACAAGGATTTCGAGACCCCCTTGGGGACCGTAAGGAGTGATCAGACCCAGGTGGCCCTGTTCCGGGACGCGGGCAGGCATAGCATCGCCTCCGACGATTTTATCCACCGGTCCGAGCACTCCATCGAATTCCAGGTCATCTTTCTGCAGCACCTGTTAAAAGACAGGCCTTTTACCATCATCCCCATCCTGTGCGGATCTCTCCAATCCTGCCTTTCCCAGCACACCAGAGAGGCCTACAGGGACAGGGCCGGGCCATTTCTTGACAGGCTGAAACAAACGCTTGCCGATCCGGATGAGGAGACCATTGTTGTGGCCGGCGTTGATCTTTCCCACACCGGTCCCAAGTTCGGCCATGACACGCCCGCCATCCAGATGGAATACAGTTCCAGGGAGCATGATCAGCGCCTCTTGGAGTACCTGACGCGTCTTGATGCCGACTCCTTCTGGGAGGAATCGGGGAGGGTAAAGGATCGGTTCAACGTGTGCGGATTTTCCGCCCTTTCATGTCTGCTCGAGGTCCTGCCCCCATGTGTGGGCAGAGTACTTCACTACGAAATATGGCATGAAGAACCCACCAGATCAGCAGTCAGCTTTGCCTCTCTTGCCTTCTTCATGACCGGTGATGCCGCAGGCAGGGAACATGACCGCTGAAGGAGAAGATGGAGGGAGATCAGTTGAGGAATAAATCATAGGAGATATGAATGGATAACAGGGTTTATGCGGTCAGATGTTCCGATTACGGGCAGTCCGAAGAACGGCTTGTGGAGCTTGTGGAGATGATGGGCGGTATGGGGGCCTTTGTCCGGGAGGGGGAGACTATCGCCCTCAAGGCCAACCTGCTCCGTGCCGGGGCCCCTGAGGAGGCGGTGTCAACCCATCCGGCCGTGGTATCGGCCGTGGCCCGGATGGTGAAAAAGCAGGGCGCTGAACCGGTTATTGTGGACAGCCCCGGGGCCGGGTTTAGATTTACCAGGAAGGTCCTTACCAGGATCTACCAGGCCTGCGGCATGTCTGAGGCCGCGGATGAATCAGGCGCCGGACTCAACTTTGACACCACTTTTGAGGTCGTTTTCTTTCCCGAGGGAAAACTGATCAAGCGCTTTGAGATCATCACGCCCATCCTCAAGTCAGACGGGGTACTGAACCTCTGCAAGCTCAAGTCCCACACATTCACCGCCATGACCGGGGCGGTGAAAAATCACTTCGGGGTGATCCCCGGACTGGCCAAACCGGGCTATCATGCCAAGCTGATGGATACCAGCCGATTCGCCAACATGCTCCTCGATCTCATGGGTATCGTCTCATCGCGCCTTTCCATCATGGACGCGGTGCTGGCCATGGAGGGAGACGGCCCCAGCGGGGGCGACCCCAGGGAGGTGGGTCTCTTCCTTGGGGCCACCAACCCCCTTGCCCTGGACGTGGTCGCAGGCGAGATAATAGGCCTGCCAAGGGAAATGAACCCCGTCCTGATGGAGGCGGAAAAGCGCGGGATGACACCCACCCGCATGAACCAGGTGGAGCTCCTGGGGTCGGATATCTCGGGGCTCAGGTGCCCTGACTTCAGGCTCCCCGGCACCCTCTGTCAGGGCACAGGTTTTTCCGATCATCTCACCTGGTGGCAGAGGCCTTTGCAGCCGCTTTTCAAAGACAGCTTGACCCAAAAGCCCCGCATATCCAGAAAAAAGTGCACTGCCTGCGGTGCCTGCCTCCAGGCCTGTCCAATGAAGGCCATCTCCATGGCGAAATATAGGGGAAAGACCCACGCCCTGATAGACGAGGAGAAATGCATCCGCTGCTACTGCTGTCATGAGATGTGCTCGGATGACGCCGTGATACTGAGACGTTCCCTCCTCTACCGCTTTGCCAACAGGTAGAAGACCTGCCGAGCAAAAAGCCGTTCCCAAACATGACGACCCCCATGGAATTAGGACAGGCTCAGCCTCTTATCTTTTCTTATGCTCCAACCGCTGCCAGGGCCTGTTTGATCGACTCGATGGCCTGCTCAGTGGAAATCAGGGGTACAATCTCCCACTGCAAGAAGGGCCAGAATGGGAGTTGAGATAAAATACGCATGAGCTCCTCGTTAGAATCTACATCCCAGATAATGGAGCCTCCCTGTCTTCCTGCATATCCAACGTGCAACACGACCTTTCCCTGTTCCTTGTAATTCAGGATACTCTCCATACTCTCAAGTACATTTTCCAGCCATTCTTTTGGGGGGAGAGGATACCCCGCCTTCAGCTCGGAGTTGGTCAAGTACAGCATATTTATTCCCTCCTTCTCCTTTTGTTATTCGGATTTGTTTCAGGATACCGAAATCCCGGGTTGTGGTACTTCCTTATCCTGATCTGACTGGCATTTATCAGACAGGATCTTCAGTCCAGTTCCCTGAAAAAGCGTCGGTTGAATGAGATGGGCAGAAAAGTTTGGACCCGCTGTTTTCTTGTTATTGTTCCGCAATGGATTCAGCTTTTCTGAAAAAGAGCTTGAACTCCCAACAGGAAAGCTATACCCGCTGGGAGTAAGACATGCACATTTTGAGGTTTTTTTTCATGAGGAACCTCCTTTTATCTAAGAAGTGGCCAAGGTCTTTCCTGAAGCGCACCTGATTAGAAAACCGGGACATGGTTTCTCCCAGGCCGGTGGGAGGAAAAAGTATCATCGTTCGGATCCAGGAATATCTATCGTAACTCGCGCCTCATGACGCATTATAAATTCGTGATAAACCTCATCCAGTAGATTGTCAAGAGCGGAAACAGATTCAGACTGTCTATTCAAGCTGCCCTGCTGCCTCCTGAATTCCCTGCCAGGCCTGATACACATGACGCCCTTCCGTATGGGTCTGGCCCACGCAGAACCGCAGAACGTACTGATCGCTCAGGGTTGTGTGGGTCAGGTACATCTTTCCACTTTTATTGAGGCGGTCCAGGAGCCGGCGGTTAAACTCGTCCCCGCTCAAATGCCGGAAACAGACCAGATTCAGGGGCACGGGCGCGGCAAGCTCGAAATCGTCCGATTTTTCGACCCACCGTGCAAACTCCTGGGCCATTTCAATGTGGCGTCTTATGTGGTAGCGCAGTCCTTCAACCCCGTAATGGCGGATAACGAACCAGAGTTTCAGCGATCGGAAC
>DREN01000430.1 GCA_011051075.1 Deltaproteobacteria bacterium
CCCGGAAACAGGCCGTGCTCCACGAAAAGCTCACCAGATTTATATCAGAAAGCGGACTTGACCTCCTGGAGAGATTTAGAGCGGATGCGGCAGGAACCACCTATGCCCCGGAGATCTATTACAGGATCGCCTCATCTTTTCTGGAACAGAACAGGATGAAGGAGGCCGAGGAGGCTGCAAAGGCCCTGCTCGCCTCCACAGGGGATAAAGAGTGGAAGGAAAAGGGGGGGCAGATCCTGAAACGGGTGGAGGAGGAGATGGCCGTCAAACGGGACAGGGTGGGATGCCTGCTCCCCCTCAGCGGTCCCTTTGCCATCTACGGCCAGGAGGTCCTCAAGGGGGTTGAGTTAGGGCTTGGCCTGCACCGGGAACAACCCGGCCGGGCCGGCTTGGAGTTATTCATAAGGGATACGGGGGGACAGGAGAAGGGGGCCCTGTCAGGGCTTGAAGACCTCGCGGTGGAGGAAAAGGTCATCGCGGTGATCGGGCCTGTCTCCAGCAGGGCTGCAGGGGCCGTGGCCGGGCGTGCGCAGGAGAAGGGCGTGCCCATAATCGCTCTGACCCAAAGGGCAGGGATTACCCGGGAAGGTGACATGATCTTCAGGAATTTTCTCACCCCCGCCCAGGAGATAGATGGCCTGGTGGAGACAGCAATGGGACGGATGGGATTGAAACGTTTCGGGATCCTCTACCCGGACAACGCCTATGGCCGCTACTGTATGAATCTCTTCTGGGACAAACTGAACGAACTGGGTGGAACAGTGACCGCCGTGGAATCCTACGGGGTGGAGGACACGGACTTTGCCGATCAGATAAAGAAGATGGTGGGTCTTTACTATCCCAGACCGGCCTCCCTCAAAAAGAGGCTTGAACAAGAAAAACCCCTGGAAGATGAGGAATCCCTCATAGACTCGGAAGAGCCGGAGCCCATAATAGATTTCGATGCCGTTTTCATACCGGACAGTTTCGAGAGGGTGATAATGATCGCCCCGCAATTAGCCTTTCACGACGTCCTTGGTGTCCGGCTCCTGGGGACCAGCGCGTGGCAGTCTCCCAGGCTCATTGAAATGGCCGGGGATCACCTCCAGGGGGCCCTTTTCTGTGCCGGATTCGCGGGCGACTCCCGGGATCAGGGTGTCCGGTCATTTATTGAGGAATACAAGGAAAACTTTCATTCTGAACCGGGTATCCTGGCCGCCAACGGGTACGATACCATGAGACTCCTGAAGATGCTCCTTTCAGAGGAGAGGATACGAACAAGAAGAGACCTGGCACAGGCCCTCCTTGAATCCAGGGGCTTTCAGGGAGTGACCGGAGAAATAAGCTTTGACTCCACCGGAGAGGCCGAGAAAAAACCGGTGCTTCTCACCGTCTCCGGGGAAAAGTTCGTACCCTTTCCCTGACGGTGCATGCCGCCCAACCGGAAAGACCTGTCTCCCCCCCATGCCAGGCACAGGCTAATCATCGTCAACATGGTCCTCCTCATCTTCTTCCTCGTCTTCCCCATCCCCGTCATCCTTCTTTCTTTTACGCGCGGTCCTTGAGACCAGTACCCCTATTTCATAGAGCACGATCAGGGGGCCTGCCATCATACACTGGGTGATAACGTCAGGAGGGGTCAGTATGGCTGCCAGGACAAAGGTCAGCAGTATGGCGTACTTCCTTTTGCGGCTCAACAGTTCAGGAGTCACAACCCCCATCTTTGTCAGGAAGAATATGACCACGGGGAGTTCAAAGACCAGACCGAATGCAAACAGGAGCTTTATTGCAAAGGAGAAGTACTGCTTCACCGATGGGAGGGCCTTCACATACTCGTTCGAAAAGCCTATGAAGAACTTGAACCCGAAAGGGAAAACAACAAAATAGCCGAACAGAGCCCCCCCCACGAACAGTATGGTGGAGGTCACCACAAAGGGTATCACGTACCTCTTTTCCCTCCGGTAGAGTCCCGGGGCCACGAACATCCACAACTGATAAAAGATAAAGGGGGCCATGAGCAGGACGCCCGACAGAAAGGCCACCTTCAGATAGGTGAAGAACATCTCAGGGAGATTGGTAAAGATGAGATGGTCTCCCTCGGGCATGACCGCCTTGAGGGGCATTACGAGCAGATTGAAGAGCCTTTCGGAAAAGGCGTATGAAACGGCAAAGCCTACGCCCACGGCAATGGCGCATGCCACAAGCCTCTTTCTCAGCTCCTCCAGGTGGCCTAAAAAGGGTTGTTTATTTTCATCAATCATCCCGATTCTTCTCCGTTGAAACCCCGGGATCCTTGAGCGCGTCCTCCTCTTTCAGGGCCGGGGCCTCTTCTCCCTGTTTCTGTTTTTCCTTTTCGTACTCGTCAATCATTTCATCAAAATCACTGTACTTGGGAGGTTTAACCTCGGTCATCTGGTCATCCTCCTGATCAAAGGAGTTCTTAAGCCCGCTGACAGAGTCTACGAGGTCCTCCTTAACCTCCCTGAGATCCTCTTCCACGTTCAGGCTCTCCTTGATCTCCTGGGTGGCCTTCTTGAATTCGGACATACCCTTTCCAAGGGCCTTTGCCAGATCCGGCAGCTTTTTGGGCCCTATGACAATAAGGGCGATAACCAGGATAATAATCAGCTCGGGCATGCCTATGCCAAACATACAGTCCTCCTTCTCAGGGCGACCTACTCCTTCAGGTCGAGCATCAGGGCCGTCTCATCGCAGTTGGGAAACTTGGGGCACTTCAGGCAGTCGGCCCATATCTTCTGGGGAAGGGTCCCCTTGTCCACCTCCCTGAATCCTAATCTAATAAAAAATTCCGGTACATAGGTAAGGGTAAAAACCCTGCTTATACCAAGAAGGCGGGCCTCCCCAAGACAGGCGTCAACCAGCTTGCGGCCAAAACCCTTGCCCTGCTGCTCCTCTGACACGGCCAGGGATTCAATCTCCGCCAGGTCACTCCAGCATATGCCCAGACCGCATATGCCCTCCACCTCTTCCCCCTCGTGAACCTCCAGGACAAAGTAGTCCCTCAGATGCTCGTAAAGTTCGCTCAAAGACCTGGGCAGCAGGAGGCCCTGTTCGGCATATTCGTTAAGGAGCCTGTGTGAGGCCTCGACATCCGCTGCCATGGCCTTTCTGATGAGGGGGTATCTGTCTTCCCTGTTATCTTTCATCTCATGATCCAATGGCAGGTGAAACCGGATTCCTGCCAGATGGTTTTGATCTGCGTTGAGGGACTCATGGAAAGAACCCCTTCAGAACAACCACTTGGGTAAAACACCTCTGTCCCTACGGATCCTTGACCTTCTTTATCAGGCAGTCAAGCTTCTCATCCCTGGCCAGCCGCTTTTTGATATCCACGGCCTCGGCCCTGGTCCCATACATACCGCATCTAACCCTGAAATATCTGCGGCCCTTTACGAAAACCTTGTAGAAGTAGGCCGGGTAACCCCGCCGGATCAAACGTTTGACCATGGCGGCAGCCCTGTCCTCACTGTCCAGGGAGGCCACCTGTACCACGTACCTGGAAGAAGCCGTGCCGTTCTTCTGCCTTTGTCCAGGCCCTGGCTCCCCCTTTTTCCTGCCGACAAAAGAGGGAGTTTTCCCTATGGTATCACCTTTCCTCTCCGAAAGCTCATCATAAAATCTGAACTTCGTGTCCTTGTGCAACTCCTTTATCCTCTCCAGCTCAGACCGATCCCTTCTGCTGATCATCTGCTGGAGCCTGCCTATCTGGGCCTTGAGTTCGGCCAGGGTGCTTATCCCCCCGGGAAGGAGACCTCTTCCAGCCAGGACGCCCAGGGTGAAGAAAAATGCAAGGAGAACAAAACCCCCTGCGCTCCAAAGGACAACGGTGGTTCGTGAGAACTCGATACGGTACCTCTTCGCTGTTTTCCCGTCCCTCGCCTTGTTTCCACCCATGATGGTACGATCCTGATCCGGCCAACCCGCAAAAGAGCATTCACATCTTTTCCGGGGCTCCGATCCCCAGGAGTCTCAACCCGTTGGCAACGACGATCCTTACCCCGTCCACCAGCCAGAGCCTTGCCTGCGTCAGATTACTGTCACTGGTGATAATCCGATGCTCCGGGGTCTTTGTCCCCAAATTGAAGTATCTGTGAAACAGGGCGGCCAGATCTGTAAGATAGTAGGTTAGACGATGGGGTTCAAGGGT
Organism: Deltaproteobacteria bacterium; assembly: GCA_011051075.1. Classification (GTDB taxonomy): domain Bacteria; phylum Desulfobacterota; class DSM-4660; order Desulfatiglandales; family Desulfatiglandaceae; genus Desulfacyla. Next base: position 4,148 of record DREN01000430.1, read on the forward strand.
CAGAGAGATATCCCTCAGAAGGGATGGAAAGAGGGACATTGTCCTGATCAGGTCCAGTTCTTCCTCTAACACAAGACCCCCCAGGAGATCACCAGGTTCAGCAGGCAAAACCATGCCCTCTGCCTCTGCCTTCCTGAAAATGCTGCATATCCTGGCATGGGCGTACTGGACATAATAGACCGGGTTCTCACTGTCCTGTTTTCTCACCAGGTCCATGTCAAAATCAAGGGGTGATTCGTGGTTCTTGGTGAGGAACACAAAACGGACCGCATCCACTCCCACATCGTCCATCAGTTCCCTGAGGGTCACGAAGGTGCCCGCCCTCTTTGACATCCTGATCTCCTCTCCCCCTTCCCACAGCTTGACCAACTGGATGAGCATGACCGAAAGCCAGTCCTCCGGAATTCCGTGTGCTGTTAGGGAGGCCTTTATCCTGGGTATATATCCATGATGATCCGCCCCCCATATGTCGATGGCCCGTGTAAAGCCCCTTTCATGCTTCTGAAGATGATAGGCGATGTCAGAGGCAAAATAGGTGAACCGTCCGTCACTCTTCCGGATAACACGGTCTTTATCGTCCCCCATCTCCGATGTCCTTATCCAGAGTGCTCCGTCCTCTTCAAAGAGATAACTCGCTCTCCTGACAGCCTTTAGGGTATCCTCGAGAAGACCTGAGTTGTGGAGATCCATTTCACTGTACCAGGAGTCGAAGTCCACCCTGAAACGGGTCAGATCTTCTCTAATCTCCGACAGCATTATAGCCTTGCCCTTTTCAGCGCAGAGTGTTATGGCCTCCTCCCGGTCCAGCGTTTCCAGATCCAGATCCCGGGAAACGGCCGCGGCCAGGTCCAGGATATAATCTCCATGATACCCCTTTTCCGGAAAGGGATAATCAGGATCCCGGATCTGCCGGAAACGGGAGTAGATCGACTCTCCAAGGAACCTGATCTGCTCGCCCGCGTCGTTTATGTAAAACTCCCTCTCTACCCTGTAGCCGCAAAAGGAAAGGATCCTGCAAAGGGTGTCCCCTATGGCCGCCCCCCTGCCGTGACCCAGATGAAGGGGCCCGGTGGGATTGGCGCTTACAAATTCTACAATGACCTTCTCGCCCTGGCCTGCCAGGCTTCGCCCGTAATCGGCCCTCTCCCGCAGGATCTGGACCAGGAGCTTCCGCCACTCCCTTGCCCTTATCTTGAAATTGATAAAACCGGGCCCGGCAATCTTGGTTGACTCCAAGATCCCCTGCTCATCCTTCAGGTTGTCCACTATGGTTGAAGCTATGTCCAGGGGCCTGCGCCTCTGGGTTGATGCAAAGGTCATGGCCAGATTGGTGGCAAAATGGCCGTGTGCCGCATTGTTCGGGACCTCTATTACATACTCTGGGATAGGACCCCTCTTAAGAAGACCCGCGTCAAAGCAGTATTCAACGGTTGCCCTGAGAAGGTCATCCAGTCTTTTTTTCATGACAAGTATTCCCTTGGATTTTTAGTGCCTATGGAGCAGAACACCTCGTATGAAATGGTGCCTGCCACCCTGGCCAGATCGTCCCCTGTGATGCAGTCCTCTCCCTGGTAACCGAGAAAAACCACTTCATCGCCGGTTTCAACCCGTTCAATGCCTGTTATGTCGCACATGGTAAGATTCATGCAGACCCTGCCTACAATCGGGGCCTTCTTTCCCCTGACAAGGACCTCTCCTCTGTTGGAAAGCGTCCTTAACAACCCGTCGCTGTACCCGGCGGAAGCAACGGCTATCCTGCGCCGGCCCGTGGTACGATAGGTCCCGCCGTAACTCACCGGGGTGCCGGGAGGAAGGTCCCTTACCTGCAGGACCCGGCCGCTGAAACCCATAACAGGGTTTAAAGACACAGGACTTTCATAATCAGGAGAGGGCAGCCCGCCGTACAACATGATGCCCGGTCGCACCAGGTTGAAATGGGTCCCGTCATGGCCCATGATCCCTGCGCTGTTGGCCATGCTGTTGAGGGGTAGATCAAAACCCATTTTCCGGCCCGTTGAAATGGCCCTTTCAAACCGTACGGTCTGGTCCGTGGAAAACCTGCCTTCCGGTTCATCCCCGCTTGACAGATGAGATACGAGGCCCTGGATACGCAGGTTTGTCCATCTGGTGGTCTGCCGGAGAACCGATCCTATTTCATCATGGGGGATGCCCAGCCGTCCCATGCCTGTGTCAACCTTCAGATGAACGGTCGCCTCTTTACCGAGGCTCGCAGCCTCCTGAGAAACCCGTTCGACCGCTTCAAGGTCGTAGAGCACTGGGATGAGCGAATTTGCAAGCGCCGCGCTGACCTCTTCCCTGGTCCTGATCCCGCACAGGATTACCACAGGGACGAGTATCCCCGCCCTCCTGAGCCCGAGCGCCTCATGGAGAAAGGCCGTTCCAAGATAGTCGACCCCGCTTTTCTCCAGGCACCGTGCTACCTCTACAAGCCCATGGCCGTAGCCGTCCGCCTTGACTACCCCCATGATCATGGTGTCCCTCCCCACCAGGTTTCTTACCTGGCGAAGATTGTCGGCCAAGGCCGACAGGTCAATTTTCACCCTGTTGAGACTCCTCAGCATGATCCTCTGCGAACCTTTCCGTGCCGTGTGTGGGGCTTTTCTGGTCCTTATGATAAAACCTGTTGAAAGGCACAAAAACTACCCCATCTTTCAAGATAGTTCAAGGATTATATATGGGACCCACGCCAAATTCTGATGGACATCTCCCCGGGAAGGTGCTATAATGATAAATTCTGTTCTTGGGGAAACCGTTTCAGGGGTTCCGAATAAGATCATGTGGAAACAGGGGGAGTCTTAAATGGTTTTGAGTTTAATGAGAAAGCATGCCAAATCATGGCTGATCAAATTCTTAATCGCTATCATAGCCGTGGTTTTCGTCTTCTATTTCGGCTATTCCTTTACCTCGGATCAGGCCCTGAAGATCGCCTATGTGAACGGTGAGGTGATCACCGGTCCCGAATTTGAAAAGGCCTACAGGGACATGGTATCGGCCCTGCAGAGAAGGTATAAGGACCGGTGGGATGACAGCATGATAAAAAGGTTCAGGGTAAAACAACGGACGCTCCAGAACCTGATAGACCAGAGGTTGATGACTCAGGCCGCCAGGGATCTGGGTATAGATGTGACTGAAAGCGAGGTCCAGAAGGCGATCATGGGTTATCCTGCCTTTCAGATAGATGGCCGGTTTGACATGAGACAGTACCAGTACCTGCTCAATCAGAACCATATGAAGCCCGAAGACTTTGAGGCGACCATGACCCAGGACCTATTAGACAAGAAGCTCCGGCAGTTTCTCTTCGCCTTCGCCGATGTGACAGAGCAGGAGGTTTTAGAGTACTACAGTTTTAGCAAGGAAAGGATCAAGGTGGCCTTTGTCCAGTTCAAGCCTGAAGACTTCAAAAAAACGATCAAGTTCACTGAAGCAGGACTGAAGAACTACTTTGAGACCCACAGGGAGGACTACCGGGTCCCCAAAAAGGTGGAGCTGACCTATATGGTGATAGATCCCGAGGATTTTAAGGGTGAAGTCACCATCACCGAAAAGGAGGTCCTGTCGTTTTACGAGTATAACAGGGAAGAATATGTTGAGCCAAAGCAGGTGAAAGCAAGGCATATCCTGTTCAAATTAGGCCAAGGCGCAAAAAAAGAGGCCGAGGAAAAGGCCAGGAAAAGGGCCGAAGAGGTCCTGGCAAAGGCCCGAAAGGGGGAGGATTTTGCAGAACTGGCAAGAAAGTACTCCGAAGGCCCCACCAAGGGAAAGGGCGGCGATTTAGGTTTTTTCAAGGAAG
>DREN01000012.1 GCA_011051075.1 Deltaproteobacteria bacterium
CAGACCTCGTTGAATAGTTGAGTGGTTAAATGGTTGAGTAGGAAAATATATTCTACTATTTCAGGATGTTATGGTTTTTCAAATGCTGACTGTCCAATTTTCAAGGCAATCATGGGTATGATCAATCATAACAACGACTTAACCACTCAACTACTTAACTACTTAACGATGTCTGCATGTAAAAGGATCCGTGATGATCATGGTTATTGGACCCAGATTGAAAGGTATATCAGGGATCATTCCGAGGCCGACTTCAGCCACGGTATTTGCTCTGAATGACAAAACAAGCTCTATCCCGATTTCGGTTGAATAGGTCGTACATTCAAATAGGTAGTACGGGACAACCGTTCTGTTTGTTGGGCACCGTGCGCCTTTGCCGAACCATAAAGGAGCTGACGCCGGAAGAACCATTAACGTTTGTCTCCGGGGTCCCCCCCCAGGTAATGAAAACCGGGTTTGGGCATTTTTTTTCAGCGGCCAAATTTCTCTTTACCTCACGGCCCCACCCCTTTATAATCCGCGCCGACTCAGACCAAACATCGAGCGCAGGACGTGATCACCGTAAGGAGGGTGAGCGGACTCCTGCGAAGCTATACGAATCCTTAGAGGATTATCAGAATGACAGATCTGGATAACAGAGAAGGGCGTCTTGTTGATGGTCTGGCAGGTTCGGGCACCTCTCGTGATCAGAGCCTATCGGTAAAGGAAAGCCCGGATATCAGGGTGCTGCTGATCGATGACGAAGAGATCCTGGTTAAATACCTTTCAAAACGGCTTGAGCGGGAAGGTTTTGCTGTGAAAGCCGTGTTTTCAGGTGAACAGGGCCTGGAAGCAGCGGCCCATGAAGACTTTGACGTGGTGGTGGTCGATCTCAAGATGCCAGGCATGGACGGTATTGAGATGCAGCAGGAGCTCAAGAAGATCAAACCCCTCGTACAGGTCATCGTACTTACGGGTCACGGAGCAATTGATACAGCCTTGGAGAGTGGCAAACAGGGTGCCTTCAGCTACCTGATTAAACCGACCGAATACTCCGAGCTTGTAAAGACCATAAAAGATGCCTACGGGAAGAAGCTCGAATTGCAGCAGGCCAAGCTCATGAAGGATGCGGAGTTTTTCGGGAGCATGTTCATAAATTCACCTATCGGCATCTATATTGTTCAGGACGGGAAATTCATGTTCATGAACCCGGAATTCCTGAGGATCGGGGGCTACCTGGAAGAAGATCTTCTGGGTAAGGATTCCTTTCAGATTGTGCTCCCTGAAGACAGGGAAAAGGTGAGACGTTGCGCAGTGGAGATGTTGAAGGGGGAGAGGCGGTCTCCCTACGAGCACCGGGTTGTGACCAAGGATGGTGAGATCAGGTGGATCATAGAGACGGTCACCTCTATCCAGTTCAAGGGCAGGAGATCGGTCCTGGGATTTTTCATGGATCATACGGAACACGAGAGGACAAAACAGGCCCTGGACATATCAGAGGACAAGTTCCGGAAGGCCTTCCGTTCCAGTCCCGACTGGTTCGTTATAAGCACCCTGGAAGACGGCTTTTACATCGATGTGAACGAGGCCTTCCTGAGGGCCACCGGTTATACCAAGGATGAGGTCCTGGGCCGTACCTCAAAGGAGTTGGGGATCTGGGCCGATTCTCATATACGGGATGAGATGGTCAGGACTCTCAGGGAAAAGGGCGCAGTTCGTAACCTGGAGGTGGAGTTTCGCATGAAATCAGGTGAGATCAGGAATATGCTCTGGTCCGCTGAAGTCATAGACTACGGGGACGAGAAGTGCCTGATCGCCGTAACCCGTGATATTACAGACCGCCACCGTGCACAGCAGGAGCGACTGAGGAGGGAGAAGCTCCAGGGTGTGCTTGAAACCGCTGCTGCTGCCTGCCACGAAATAAACCAGCCGCTGCAGTATATCTTTCTTCTGTTGGATGAGATTCTGGACAAGGACCCTGAAAATGAAACCCTGAAGGAGATCAAGAAGCAGTACGACCGGATAAAGGGAATCACCAACAAGTTCGAAAATATTACCGTGTATGAAACAACGGACTACATCAAAGGGGAAAAGATTATCGATCTTGACAGAGCATCGGGCAAGGGCCGAGGAGAATCCCAGGAATTATAGGGTCTGCTGAACGTGTAGGGCTTGGGGATCACCCCATGGTTTTTATAGCCTTTCCACGGGTGGGGCCCCGTGATCTTTTTTTGCGCCTGGTCCTTTGTTTTTTCTTCGGCTGAGAGGTCTTGGGCATGGTGAGCCATTCCTCCTGGGGCTCCACGCATGGGAGCTTCCGGCCCATGAACTCTTCTATTGCAGGGATGAAAAAGGCGTCCATCTCATCGGCAAAACTGATGGAGGTGCCGGCGGCCCCTGCCCGGCCGGTGCGTCCGATCCTGTGGACGTAGTCCTCTGGGTCGTGGGGCAGCTTGAAGTTTATTACATGGTCCATACCCTCGATATGAATACCCCTCCCTGCCACGTCCGTTGCCACGAGGACCCGTATCTTACCTGCCTTGAAATCCTCAAGGCGGCGAAGCCGCTTTTTCTGGGGAACCTCGCCTGAGAGCATGGCGCAGTTAATGCCATACCTGGTCAGCATCTCCGAGAGCCTCCTCACCTCGTCCCGTCTGTTGCAGAAAACCAGGGCACGGCTCAGGTCCTGTTGGATTATTATGTTCAGGAGGAGGGCGAATTTATCATCTTTTGTCACGTTATAGACGATCTGTTCCACGGTATCCACCGCAACCTGTTCCGGTTCGATCTCAACGGTCACGGGGCTGTGGGTCCACTCCGAGGCCAGGCGGATGATCTGTGCGGTCAGCGTGGCGCTGAAAAGGAGGGTCTGGCGTTTCTCCTTATGAGGGGTGCTGTGAACGATCTTCCGCACATCCGGAATAAAGCCCATGTCCAGCATGCGATCCGCCTCGTCGATGATCAGCACCTCCACTTTTTTCAGGCTGATGTCGTGCCGCCGCTGAAAGTCGAGGAGTCTTCCAGGGGTGGCCACCACTATGTCCACCGGATCGGATACGAGCTGCGTTCTCTGCTTGACGTAATCCATTCCCCCGAACACTGAAACGGTCTTGATGGCACAGTGCCTGGTAAGCTCCCTGCTCTCCTCTGATATCTGGATGACCAGTTCCCTTGTGGGGGCAAGGATCAGAACCCGGGGTGTGCCAGGTGCTGGTTTTCCCTGGAGGGGTTTGTTCAGTATGCGGGCGATCACGGTGATGAGAAAGGCTGCGGTCTTTCCCGTACCGGTCTGGGCCCGGCCTGTGGCATCCCTGCCAGAGAGTGTGCTGGGAAGGATCTCGGCCTGGATCGGCGTGCAGTACTCGAACCCAAGGTCGCTGATGGCGTGAAGGAGTGGATCGGGAAGGCCGAAGTCGTGAAACCTGGTCTTTCCTTCCTTCTCCGGCACCTTGAAACGTGAGGCATCCCACTCTTCGTAAATGGCGTCTGCGGCCTGGGGCGGAGATGAATCTACGGAAAGAGCCTTCCTCTTTCCCCTCTTTCGTGGGGCACGTCTGTGAAAGGGAGGCCTTTCTCCGCCTGGGCCTCCCTCAGGGGTAGATCTGGTTTTTTTCCTGTTTGTCGTTTTCAGACCGTTTCCTCCTTTTCCATGAGCCTTGACATGAATTCCCTTCCGAAGTCATGGGCATAAGTGAAAAAGTGCTCCACCCTTTCCTCGGTTGAATTGAGGGGTATCTCACAGCCCGAGGAAAGTATATACCCGCTTCCCTCTGCAGCGGTCTCCACGCAGCCCCTGATGGCCTCCTCCATCTCTTCACGGGTTCCCGTGGCAAAAAGGGTGGTGGGAACGTTGCCCATGATGGTCAGCCTGCTGTCGGAGAGATCAACCATTTTTTTAAGGGATGAGGGGGCGTCAATACTTATGAAGTTGATCCCCGTGTCAATGAGATGCTCCATGATCGGATCAATATACCCGCATATATGGATGGTCATGGGTGCCCCCTTGGCCCTGAAATATTCACAGAGGTCACGGTGGCAGGGTTTAATGAAATCCCGGTAGATCTCAGGGGAAATCAGGCTGCACGAGGCAAAGGCCTCTCCCAGGGACGGGAGAAATCCCACCTCTATTACGGCATCGCCCACGGTTCGGACTACCTCTGTGGTGAACTCCATGAGTTCATGGACGAACCCGGGATCTGTTATACATTCCACAAGGAGCTGTTCCGCGCCCCTCAGGTGCATGGCAAGGTTCCAGGGGCCCGAGTTCCCTAACCCTACGGCCGCCTCTTTCCCGACCCCGGCGGAGACCCTTTCGCACAGCTCTAAGAAATAGGGGAGCCTCCCATCCTTTTTCGGGTCAGGCACCTTCAGGCCCGCGAGCTGGGATTGATCCTTGAGCAGGGGAGACCTGGGATGGGATATGTTGTCTTCGGGGAACTCCAGTTCACACCCGAGGGCCTCCACTTCAAGGTAGATGTCGTTGTACACGATGACGCTGTCAGGGTGAAACCTGCGGTGGAAGGCAAGGTGGGCCTCAGCGCTCTTTCTCGCGTCCTTGAGGATTTCCCGCACCGAGTAGCCTCCGAGCCTTGAGCAGTATGGCCCGATCAGCACGGTGGTGGGAACCCTGTCCGCATGCCGCCGCTTCAGGGCGGAGATCATATAGTGCCGTCCGGTGAGTTTTTCCATTGATCCTGTCCCCCAAATTCCTAATCCTTGTGCCTTGTGCCTTAATTATACACCACTCGGCACCTCGTGTCGATAAAAAGAATGGGTGAGGTCTATCTGTTCATCCGTGGATCCACCACCCATTCACCAATTCCCTTGAGTCTTTAGGGAACCCGTGGTATTTATCGAGCTGTGCGGTTAGACTTCAGCAATTGTGGATACGGGATCTATCCCGTCCGTGGGGGTCTCTTTTCCAGAAGGACGCAAAACCCTATCTCATTTTATAGGGACGGCAGCATGCGCTTGAAATAAGCTACGGAAAAGCCCCAGGAGAGAGTCTCGGTTGGAGCATGTACGGGTCCCTGCCTGCTCCGAAGCTGTAATCCAATTAAGGGGACGTTCCATGTCGTGATGGAATATTTTGTTGCGTCCTTTGGAAAAGAGACCCCCACGGACTACCGGTAACCGCACAGGTCGGCATTTATCAGGAAAGACCGAGTCTCACCCACAAACTTCAACCCCTACAACCATCGGACAATGATCCCACCCCAGGAAAAGAACACCGGCATGGATCTGGAGAGGCTTATCGCCTGCCCTGAATGCGATCTCCTGCTCCGGCGGATCCATGTGAGACCAAAGGTTAAGGCCATCTGCCCCAGATGCCGATCCCTGCTCTTTCAGGTAAAACCTGACCCTGTTGAGCGTACTCTTATCCTGAGCCTTACCGGCCTGATCCTGTTTGTGCCGGCCATGATACTCCCTATCATGCGGCTCAACGCCCTGGGCCTCGAGCAGAGCGCCGGCATCCTCCAGTGGGTGAGCGCCCTGTTCAGAACCGGTTTTTCCCTGGTGGGTCTTGTGGTACTCCTCACGGTGGCTGTAATCCCCCTGGTCAAACTTACGCTTCTCTTCCACGTGTCCATGGGGATCAGGATGGGGACCGGGTGGAAGATACTTGGGCCCTCCTTCAGGATCTATCATCACATGGACGAGTGGGGAATGTTAGAGATTTCAACGCTCGGAATCCTTGTGTCAATCATAAAGCTTAAGGACATGGCCCAGATCTCCTACGGCACGGGGCTCCTCTGTTTTGCCCTCCTCATGATCGTGAGTCTCTGGGCATCGAACACCCTGGATCAACATGAATACTGGGCACTCATGAAGAGGAGGAAAAGCCGAACCGGATCTGACGGGTGATTTTCGTGGAAGAAGAGATGGAAAAAGAGCGGCTTACGGCATTGGAGGCGGGTCTTTTCAACTGTCTGGACTGTCATCTCCTGGCGCCTGAAGGGGAGATGCCCGCGGACAGGCGTTGTCCCCGCTGCGGGGCAAGGCTTCATCCCAGGAAGCCCAACAGCATGCAAAGGACCTGGGCCATGCTTATCACCAGCATGATCCTCCTCTTTCCGGCCAACCTCCTTCCTATCATGACGGTGACCTATCTGGGAAATAGGGAACCCAACACCATAATGCAGGGGATCGAGCACTTCGTGCACTCCGGCGATTATTTCATTGCCGTGATCATCTTTTTCGCAAGTATCCTGGTGCCTGCCTTCAAGATCGTGGGGATCGCCCTCATCTTGATCTCAATCCACAGGCAGTGGAAAACCTGGCTCAGGCACAGAACATTGATGTTCAGGCTGATAAGGTTCATCGGCCGCTGGTCCATGCTGGATATCTTTGTCATAGCCGTGATGGTCGCCCTGGTGAACATGGGGGGCCTTTCCACTATTGTACCGGCCCCCGGGGCCACATATTTTGCAGCGGTGGTCGTCATGACCATGCTGGCCGCCAACACCTTTGATACGAGGCTTATGTGGGACAGGCTGAAGGGGACAGGCCTGAATCGAAGATCTCATCCCCGCACACGGCGGGACAGACGGAGGACCATCTGATGGAATCGAACATTTCAGAACCCGAGATGAAACCCAAAAAGGGCATCTCCCCCATCTGGATACTGCCCATTGTGGCACTGCTGCTTGCAGGCGGGATAGCCTACAAGGCGGTCGTTGACGCGGGAATCAAGGTGACCATCAGGTTTGACAATGCGCAGGGTATTGAAAAGGGGAAAACGCGCGTGATTTATCGGGGAATGCCCATAGGGATGGTGAAAGACCTGTCAATCAGCAAGGACTTCAAGAGTACCCTGGTGAAGGTGGAATTCGTGAAAGAGGCCCGTGACCATCTCAGGAAGAACACCAGGTTCTGGATGGTGTCCCCGAAGGTCTCTCTTAAGGGAATCACCGGTCTTGAGACCATTCTCACTGGAAACTACATTACCATGCTGCCGGGAGACGGACCCGAGGAGCGACATTTTGTCGCGCTGCCCCAGGCCCCGCCTGATCTCATGGTGAAGACGGGGGGGCTCAACCTGAGGCTTGTGGCCCCGTACTTGGGCTCCATATCCCAGGGGAGTGGGGTCTACTATAAGGGGATCAAGGCCGGAGAGGTCATGGGAGTTGATCTCAACGACAAAGGCGAGGTGGTCGTAGATGTGCACATAACGAAGAAATTTGCAGGAACCGTTAAAAAATCAACAAGATTCTACAATGTCAGCGGGGTGGCCTTCGAGGGGGGGCTCTCAGGGTTCAAGATAACGACTGAGGCCTTGAGTTCACTGATCATGGGGGGCATAGGATACTTCACTCCTGAAGAGGAAAAGAAGTCCGGGCTGGCTGTGGATGGAGATTCATTCAGGCTTTTCAAGAACATGGACCTTGCCGAACATGAGGGAAAGCGGATCACGCTTCTCTTTGATGAGGCCAGGGGGATTAATAACAGGACTCAGATCAGGTATAAGGGCGTGGAAATCGGAAGGGTCGCAAGGGTTGAGCTAAACAGGGAGCTGAGCGGCATCAGGGTAAGCGCCTCAATAAAGAAAGAGCACCGCTCCCTTCTCAGGGAGGGGACCCAGTTCTGGCTTGTGGAGCCGAGCCTTGGACTGGCAGGGGCCAAGAACCTGGAAACGATCGTCAGCGGGACGTACATCACTCTCCGGCCGGGCAAAGGAAAGAAGGCAAAGCGTACCTTCAAGGGACTCGGGTCCCCGCCCACCACCTCCGTGGAACCTAAAAAGGGCCTTGAAATAATTCTCACTGCTGAGCGTTTAGGCTCCATAAAGGCGAAGGATCCGGTCTACTTCCGCCAGATCAAGGTGGGTGAGGTCACGGGACACAGGCTTTCAAAGGACGCGACCTCTGCCATCATCACCGTAAACATCAAAAAGGCCTATGCCCCCCTGGTGCGCACCACCTCAAAGTTCTGGAAGGCGTCCGGCATCAAGGTCGACTTCAGCCTGTTCAGCGG
>DREN01000184.1 GCA_011051075.1 Deltaproteobacteria bacterium
GGAGTAAAGGCCTACGCCAACATCAGGGGAGTTGGCCGAAAAATCGACCTGGCCATTATCAGCCTCCCCCGAGAACTGGTGGTTAAAAGCGTTCAGGAATGTGCTGAAGCGGGTGTTAAGGCCGTCATCGTGGTCAGCCAGGGATTTGCGGACGCTGATATCAGGGGAAAAATCCTCCAGCATGAGTTGGCAGCTATTGCCAAAGAAAATGGGTTAAGGATATTAGGCCCCAATACCCTTGGTGTTGTCAATAACTTCAATAACTTTACCACTTCCTTTATGCCCCTGACCCGGGAGAAGTCGCCAGTGGGCCTGATTTGCCAGTCCGGGGTCTTTTTCGTGGGAACCGCAGTTTTTACCGGTCAGATAGGAAAAGGTATTGATATAGGCAATGCCTGTGATATCGGGTTCTATGAAGCCCTCAAGTACCTTGGGGATGACCCGGATATTAAGGTTATCGCCATACACATGGAGGGATTAGAACATGCAAGGCCGTTCCTTTCTTTAGCCAGGCCGATTGTTAGAGAAAAACCGGTTGTAGTGTTCAAAACAGGACAAAGTGAAGCTGGAGCCAAGGCTGCGGCCTCGCACAGTGGCGCCATGGCAGGTCATTATCAGATATACAGGGCCGCACTGAAACAGGCAGGGCTCCTGTTTCTTGATGAAGACGCCCAGATGGGCGATGCAGTCAGGACCCTGCTGCGCCAGCCATCGATTAAGGGAAATCGCATAGCTGTTGTTTCGGTCACCGGGGCGGGCGGGATCATGGCGACTGATGCCCTGGAAAGGTATGGTCTTGAACTGGCTTCACTTTCCGAAAAGACCATCAACGCCCTTGCTGATTTGTCTCCTGGGTGGATGCCCCTTGGAAACCCGTTGGATATCTGGCCCGCGGTAATGAAACATGGGCTGAGTGATGTTTATACGGCAATTCTGAGGGAAGTACTGGCCGATAATAATGTGGATGGGGCCCTCTGTATCAGCATTGCCCCGAAACTACCCGACTTTGACTTCCTTGATGTATCAGAAGCGTTAAACAAAATCATGGACAAGAAAATAGAGAAACCGGTGGTGGCCTGGCTTTATGGCCCCAATGTTAAGGAGATCAGCGAAAAATTTGACAAAGGAAACAGGATCACGGTTTATGAAACAATCGAAAAGGCCGCCTGGTCCCTGGGGCTTCTGAGAGAGCGTCAGCAATTTCTTGAAAAAGAAAAGGCATAGCGTGAAACAGAAAAACGGTGGAGGAACAAATGAAAGTCATAGAAAAAGCGCTAAAGGATGGAAGGACTTCACTTTCAGAGTATGATGCGAAGCAGGCCCTGGCAGCCTATCAGATCCCTGTGGCCCGGGAAATCCTGGTGGATGATGTCAAGGAACTCATTAATGCCACTGAGGAGATCGGTTATCCGGTCGTCTTAAAGGGCTGCTCATCGGATATTGCACACAAGACGGAGAAAGGCCTGATCCGTGTGGACATTAGAAATGATGATGAGGCCACAGCGGCCTTTGAAGATATCATGGCCAGGATGGATGGGAAAGAGAATGCCGTGCTTGTCCAGGAGATGGTCAAAGGACAGCGGGAACTGGTCATAGGCCTGACCCGTGATCCCCAGTTCGGGCCCTGCGTCATGTTCGGCCTTGGGGGGATATTTACCGAGATTTTGAAGGACATATCCTTCCGTGTGGCCCCTCTGGAAAAAAGGGATGCCTTGGAGATGATGCGGGAGATCAAGGGGCAGAAGATCTTAGAGGCTGTCCGGGGTATGCCGGCAGCGGATCTGGATATGTTGGCCGAACTCCTAATAAATGTGGGCAGAATAGGCCTTGAAAATGAGCAGATAAAAGAGATCGATATCAATCCAGTGATTATTTCCGGGAGTAAACCGGTTGCCGTTGATGCCCTGATAATATTGGACAAGGTTAAAGAATAGCTGCCACCGTCAGCAGACTCTAAATTCTTTGCCCTGGCCAGCATCCACATGACACATCCCCACTTCCCCTCCTTGAACTGCCCGGCCCCCTCCGGTTTTTTATCTGCCCAGAGAATGGCAACAGGCCCATACTTCAACTTTAATGCTTCTGCAATCTTACTTTCAATGGTTCGCCCCTCCTCACCTGGCCCCTATTCCTCTATTACTCCTCCTCCTTTTCTCCTATTCTCCTCAGAAAAGTGTCCTGCCGCTCCTTATCCCATTGGGAACAAAGAGCCGGTTTTCCTTTCCCCAGTCTCTTCATGCAGAGAGAGCAGGTCGGTTCACAGGGCACAATCGGTTCAGCCACCTGCCCTTTTGCCTTTTTAGGCCAGAGAGGATCGGCGAAAAGGACACGTGCAAGGCCAATTAGGTCTGCTTGACCTTGTTGAATGACTTTTTCGGCCGTCGCAGGGCTCTGTATCCTGCCCGCTGCGATGACGGGGGTCTTTGAAACGGATTTCTTAATGGTCTCCGCGAAATGGGCCATATAGCCTTCTGATCTTTCCTCTTTGAGATATTCAGGGAGGAAGAAGGAATCATAGGTCCCAGCCATCACGGAGAGGTATGCAATATCCCTTTCCTCCAATGCCCTGGCAAGGGGGATCGTTTCTTCGGGATGGAGCCCGTCGGGCAGCCATTCATCGGCCAGAAAGCGGTATCCCACAGGATAATCATCTCCAACCGCTTCCATGACCGCGTCCGTTACCTGGAGAGCGAATCGCATCCTGTTTTCATCTGTTCCACCGTACAGATCAAGGCGTTGGTTGGTCCGTGGGGACAGGAACTGAACGATGAGGTACCCGGTACCCCCATGGATCTCAACACCATCAAAACCCGCCTCTTTCACACGCCTTGCCCCTTCAGAAAATGCCAGCACAATCTCTTGGATTTCGTCATGGCTCATCTCCTTCGGGACAATTTTTCCGGTCTTGAACGGCGACGGTGCTAATCTCTCCTGCATGTACGCATAGCGCCCCGCATGATTGATCTGCAAAAAGGCGAGAGAGCCCTGATCGCGGATAGCTCCTGCCAGTTCAGCAAGGCCCGGGATGTACCGATCCTCATCGACCCTCAGGATAAAGGGAGACCCGGCCCCGGATGGATCCACTGAGGCGTTTTCCACAACAACCATTGAAACGCCCGATCCTGCCATCTCCCTGTAATGATCAAGCACCAGTTCATTCACCGCCCCATCCCCATCGGCATAACCAACAAACATGGGGACCATGACGATCCTGTTTTTCAAGGAAAGGCCCCTAATTTCAAAAGGTGAAAATAAAACGGATGATTCGTTCATGGCTTTCCTCTCTTACTTTCGCATTGATTTTTCTTTTCACAGCAGTGATCTTAGCCTCTTGCCCAGTATCGTTCAGTGTACTGGCCTTATCAAACAGGCCAAGCACCTCCTCGAGCATTCCCCGCGGACAGTAACACTACAACGCAACTCAGGAAGAACGTATTGTAACCGCCCGCTTCGCTCAAGACGCAAAGGACGCAAAGAAAGAAAAGTTGAAAGGAAAGGCTGTCTTGGCTAAATACGGTACCCGGATTTAGCCAAGAAAACCATAGCGTAATTCTTGGCGTACTTAGCGCCTTTCCGGTTCAGGAATCTTTCGCTGTAGTCGTAATTAGCAAGGAGGATGAGCTTACCACACTGGAAGATATGTCTATCCCCTCTTTTTTCTCAAATAAGACTGGATACGCCCAGTCGCTCTGGTTTAATCACCCATGGTTTATACATCTTTTTGTAAAATGCGGGACCTTTTTATTTCGTGAAAACATTGAGCAGGGTTACCCCGGGGGATCGAGTCCCATGCCGCCCCTTAGGTCATCTGGTTTTTCAGTTCAGATATTATGGCCGGAACTACTTTTCTCACATCACCAACAATCCCGTAATCGGCTATCTTGAAAACTTCAGCATTGGGATCTTTATTAATGGCAATGATCGTTTTTGACGCGCTCATGCCGGCCGTATGTTGAACAGCTCCTGATATTCCGCATCCCACGTAGAGTTCGGGTCTGACTGTCTTCCCGGTCTGGCCGATCTGACGGTCGTGAGAAACCCAACCGGCCTCCACAGCAAATCTGGTTGCTCCCACCTCTCCGTCTAACAATTCGGCCAGTTCCTTTATCATGTCAAAGGTCTCTTTGTCCCCGGCCCCCATGCCAACGGCAACAATCCTCTCTGCATCCTGAATATTCACACCCTCGCTTGCCCCTTTAACACTTTCAAGGATCTTCACCTTGCAGGCATCTTCATCAAGCTGGAGCTCAAGATCAATTATCTGTCCCTCTCTCTTGTCATCTTTTTCGGGCAATGCCATCACACCGGGCCTGACAGTGGACATCTGAGGCCTGTGCTCCGGGCAGATAATGGTAGCCATGACATTGCCGCCAAAGGCCGGCCGGGTAGAAACAAACAACCTGTTTTCCTCGTCAATATCCAGACCGGTGCAATCGGCCGTACATCCGGCATTTAACCTGAAAGACAATCTCGGGGCCAGATCTCTTCCAATGGGGGAGGCCCCCACGATCAACACCTCCGGCTTTCGGGCCATCACCTGTTCTGAGATGATATCCGTGTAAAGTTCGGTCCGGTAATCCTTCAAAAGGGGATGATCCGCCACAATGACTTCATCGGCGCCAAAAAATATGAGTTCTTTTGCCGTATCCTCTACTGATTCACCTAACAAAAAGGCGGTAAGGACCACGCCTAACTTCTCTGCCAGTTCACGACCTTTACCTAATAATTCCAGGGAAACCCTTGCAGGCGCTCCTTCTGTTTGTTCCACAAACACCCACACCCCGCGGTACTCACTGATATCAATCTTTGATGCCATTATTCACTTCCCTATATAATATATTTTTCTTTCAACTTCCCGATAAATTGGCGGGCCACGTCCTCGGGTCCGCCTTCAAGCATTTCAACCTTGCCTTTAATGAGCTTAGGCGTATAGACCTTTCTCAACTTTGTAGGTGAACCCTTGAGCCCCAAGTTCTCCATATTTCCACTTAGATCCTCCGGTTTCCAGACCGGTATCTCTTTCCCGTAGGCCTCGAGAATGGAATCCATAGGCGCGACCCGCGGCTGGTAGGCTTCCCTTTCAACCGTTATCAGGGCGGGCATGGGCGCCTCTAACAGTCTGTCCAGATCTCCGAGTCTCTGCTTTACCCTTACCTTATTGTCCTTCACCTCAATATGCATAACATAGGTCAACTGCGGAATAGCCAGGTATTCAGCTAATTGCGGACCCACCTGTGCGGTCATGCCGTCAATGGCCTCTTTACCGCATATTATGAGGTCGTATTGGCCTATTTTCTTCACTGCCAGACCTAATGTATATGCAGTTGCCCAGGTGTCAGATCCGGCAAACTCTCTGGAGGTCAACTGTATGGCCCTGTCAACACCCATGCCCAGGGTCTCTCTCAAGGCCTCCTCAACCTGAGAAGGCCCCATGGAGATAACAATCACTTCGCCACCATTCATCTCCCTCAACTGAAGCGCAGCCTCAATGGCATTCTTGTCATTGGGGTTAATAATACTCGGGATTCCTTTTCGGATCAGTGATCCTGTTTCAGGATCCCAGCTCACCTCTGTTACGTCCGGGACCTGTTTAATACAAACTATAATATTCATTCGTTCACTACTCCCCATCTCATCTTCGGCTTTTAAGAAGCGCGCTTCCTGCTATGGTCTTATTGATTTCAGAGCTGCTTGCAACTACGCCCGCGTGCGCTGCATAGCGGAACAGTCGTTCCACCTTGTATTCCTTTGAATAGCCGTAAGAGCCGTGAATCTGCAACGCCATACGGGCAACCTCCTGGATGGCGGGGATCACAAACACTTTTAATTCAGAAGAAACAACATCGATGGCATTTCCCTCATCCTGCAAGCAAGCCGCCCTGTAGGTCAAATACCGGCATGCCTCAATCCGGCCCTTCATCTCTGCCAGCATCCACTGGAAGCCCTGCATGAAACCCATGGGTTTTCCACCCACAACCCTTTCTCCAAGATACTTTACCGACTCATCCAGGGCTGCCTGTCCAAGCCCCACCATATAAGCGGCCTGCTGTATCCTTTCCCCGGCTATCCATCGAAGCAGGATCTTGAAGCCGTTTCCTCTTTCTCCTAAGATATTGGTTCCGGGAACCCTGACATCATTCAAAAACACATCCACGCAATTCATCCCCTCGAGTCCCATGAGGCTCCAGGGCGCAGAAGAAGTGTAGCCTTCAGAAGACTTGTCCACGATGAACGCAGTAACATCTCCCTTCTCGCCTTTCAGGGCTTCATCCTTCAAGTAGAAGACACCGTAACCCTTCTTGTTGCCGCCTGTAATGTATCTTTTTGTGCCGTTTACAATAAAATCGTCACCGTCAGGAACAGCCGTGGTGGTTAAAGCCCTGGGATCTGAGCCTGTACCGGGCTCGGTAAAGGCCGTGGAGGCATACGCGCTTCCATCGCAGAGAGGGGGAAGGAACGTCTTCTTCACATCTTCTGAACCCCAGTAGTCTATGGTCTCAGCCGTACTGTTGTTCATAAGCATGGGATAGGCGCAGACCGAACCTGTCTTACCCAGTTCTTCTGTAATGAGTATGGTGTTCAGGTTGGTCGTCCCCACACCACCGTATTCCTTTGGTATGTTAAGACCCAGCATACGGGCCTTTGCAAAACTTAGGAGCAAGTCATCGGGATAGTCATCCTTCTCAATGATTTCATCGATGATGGGCCCAATCTCTTTTTCGCAAAAATCCTTAGCTGCTTTGACCATCATTTTGCTTTCCGGTGATAAATTAAAATCCATTTCTTTCTCCTTTCGTTATTGAGTCCTTACCCATTATCCATATCATCCAGTACCTGTACAACACGATTTTCTTTTGTTATCATTCAACCCACCTATTCGAGGGGTGGATGTTGACGCATCGAATGTAATTTGACACATATGCCTGCAATAAGCAACCAGGATTTATCATCTCTGAAGACGAAAAGCCAGAGATTTGCTGTTGAATTTCCTGTGGCTTGAATAGGGGGGTTGGATCAACAAAACAGCCTCTCAGCGGCAACAAAAGGCCAGACCCACATCATTCGGGTCGGGTAGAAAATTGGGATTAATCAGTTCTTTGTAAGGTGTATCTTTGCTGAGGAAACCTTTTTCATCAAGCCAGTTCAGGATGGTCTCAATCTCATCCGGAGAAGGGCAATTGGCGCCTTCAAATATCGGCATGGGAAACCTTTTCCTCCCCTCTTTGGGAATACCCCCCTGTTCTTGGAGAAGTCCGGAAAACTCATCGGGTTTCAGATTCAGGGCCAGCACCGATTGTTCAAGGGAAAAGATAAATCTCTCAATAACCTTGAACTTCTTTTTGATAACGGACTCCTTGAGTACCAGCACGCTCATCCAGGGAGAATTCCGGTCGTCAGCGAGAAGGGCCATACCCTTCTTGGCTGCCATATCCGAGTAAGGTGTTCGCAAAAGCGCCGCCGAAACCTCTCCTTTATTAAGGAGATCCCACGCCTTTGCAACGTTTTCCACCTCCCGTGTGACCACTTTGTTTAAAGGAATATCATTGTTTCTGAGATAGTATTCCGTATAGAAACGAAAACTTACACCCTTGGGGACAGCTATTGTTTTACCTTTTAAATCGGCGACGCTTTCAACCCGCGTCTCCGGTCCGGCCACAAGGGCAAACAGGGCCCTGTAGGGATTAGCGCGTAAGACGTTCTTTACAATTCGGACAGAAGGGCTACCCTTGGCCAGGACGAGCCCTGTGGGCAGATCGCATATTATCCCGTCCACAGATCCATCGGACAGCAAACCCTTGCCTTCCCCGTCCCCCTCAAACGAGACGATCTTAACGTCCAGCATGTTTTCCTTGAATATGGGCTTGAATACGGCAAGTTTGACCGGTATCGAGTCGGGCACCAGGGGCGTTCCA
>DREN01000185.1 GCA_011051075.1 Deltaproteobacteria bacterium
CAGCCTCCAAGGAGGCTCTATGTCACTTTGGAGGCGCTCTTATTGTCTGAGATACCCTTTTGATATAATTAACTTCAGGATAGGCTTAATAAAGGGGAGGGAAAACCATGGGAAAATATCTGGTACTTTGGGAAGTAGACCAAACGAAAATTCCTATTGATCCAAAAGAACGAGGAGCAGGATGGAGTTTCTTAATGGCTATGATTAGACAAGATATCGAAAAGGGAATAACAAAGGATTGGGGATCATTTGTTGGTGAAAGTAAAGGATATGCTGTCAATGAAGGGACTGAGTTAGAAGTGATGAAGGCTCTCCAGCAATATGTACCATTTTGTATCTTCAGTGTACACCCAATCTCCACAGAGAGCCAAGTTAATGAAATGATAAAGGGGTTAACAGGTTAATACTGATTTCTTAATCAACAAAATGACACTTTTGTGGGACCAAAAGAAAGGGGGACATCATGAGAAAAACAATTATGGCACTAATGCTTACCACAGTTCTCTCTGTGTGCGCGGTATCTGTTGCCGCCGAAATGGCAATGGAGGGAACAGGCTCAGGAACGGGCTATTACACTGGGGTTCTCCAAATGCTGCCGATGGGAAAGGTACGCGTACAAATAAATTATGAAGGCTTTGGGGTAATGACACTCGATGGCGGGAAAGGCCTCTTTCACAATTCATCTCAGCACGTTTTGGGAGGAATGCACGTAGTCAAAGGCGCGATTGAGGACTCTGGCTCTATTGTCATTACTCTCCCGAGCGGAGACAAAGTGTTTATGACCTACAGAGGCTCTGGTAAAATGGGAAAACCTACAATTGTCAAAGGGACTTTTACCTATGTGGGCGGGACTGGAAAAGTCACCGGTATTGAGGGCGGTGGTGAATTCACCCGATATGCATTACAGCCCCCCGCCAAGGGAAAATTTGCGAGTTTCAGCGTATCAAAATCTCATTGGAAGATAATCGCACCCAAAAAATAAATCTTCAGGTAGCAACATCCAAGGCAGGGTCAGAAATGGCCCTGCCTTTTTGGTCAGGATGCCCATTTGTTGGCAGCATATACCCGTTCAAATGACCGGAACCGGACCCCTCATGGCCTTCGAGACTCTCAATCTGGTCGGCATCCCATATGGAATTCGGGTATCCCCTTTCGGCTTTCTGGTTCCATCTTTTCCCCGCAACTCTGTCTCGGCTCCTCATCGTTGTCACCATCACCTCTCGTCCACGACTTCCCATACCCCCACGACGCTATCAGGGCATCCAGGCATCCTTTCCTGGTCGTCAGGATTTTATCCTCCATCACGCCTTCAGCGTGACTACCGGGCTTCATCGGTCCTGAGTCTTCAGTACTACCCGTGAATCTGCCACCCTCTGGCACCTACCCGCTTCGGGGTCTCCTAATCGGGATCGGTTTTCTAAAATCTATTGCAGCATTCAATCTCAGGCCAGGAGGGCTTCCCTGGGTAAGACGCACCACCTCCCCATATCCCGTCCAACTTCACTTCGGTTCGGTTCTCCGGATATTAGGCCTCGCTCTCCCACACCTGCTCGACCTCCTCCCCGTCCCGCCCTGCGGGATTGGTTCGCTGTTCGCTACGTACATGGGTTCTGCCTCATGTTTCCTCCAGACATCCCGTTTCCGGCAATGCCCTTACCTTGTCGGCGTTGCCCTTCCGTCCGGTAACGGCGGGCGATTTTACTTCCAGCCTCTCTGCCAGAAGAACGGCGTCTGCGTCATGCCAGGCGCACGTAAATCTCTGCCCTTCAAGGCTTTTGAAAAAGACCTCCTTAGGGCTTCTGGTGCGGATATGTTTGAGAAGTCGCTGCACGCCTTTCTCCTTCGTGGCAGGTGGTATTACCAGATATGATCTTGAGGGGGCCGTATCCATGGGTCAAGCTTATTTTGGGGTATCTCTCCTACCAGGAACGACCCTCGCCATCCCAGTGCTCAGGCCCGGAAAAGCTGAGAAAAGTGGAAGCGTCGTAAGGCGGGCAGGGAACGACCCTGATGGCAGAATTGCCTCCCCTACGGCTATTCCAGGAACGCAGTGGTCTTGAGCCTCCGTCCGATCCGATAGTCAATATGGAGCTTGAGAACGCCCTTGAGCTCCATCAGGGCCTCAGGATCAAGTCCCACCTCCCTTGCACCGGCCCAGGGCATTGCCTGGATCATTCTCAGGGCCTTTACGCTTGCAGGGGAAAGCACGGGTGCGAGCGCCGATTCCTGTTTGCATCTCAGGCAAGAAATAGCGCCCCTGCTCCGATCAAACACCGCCCTTCCCTCTCCGGCATAGGCCCTGCCGCAGCGGCAGCATTTGTCCAGGCTGATCCCGTATCCCCCCAAGGCCATTGCCTTTGCCTCGAAGATGAGGCGCATCTTTTCTATGCTCTCATCTCCCTCCAGTTCGTCAAACGAACCTTTCAGCAACTGAAAGGCCCTGCGCGAAGCAACACCCAGGGGGAAAAGTATTTCAGTCAGCTCAACCATATAGCTGGCCAGGGAGAGGGATGAGAAATCAGACCTGATCCCCTCAAAGCCCTGGACCAGCTTTCCGGAGTGGAGAAAGCAGAGGTCCCTCCCCCTCTTAAGCTCATATTCCAGGTTAGCCAGGGAAAAGAGGTCAAGGCAGTTCATGAAACGCTTCCTGCTCTTTCGAGCGCCCCTGGCTACCCCCTTGAGCCTGCCCCTGTCCCGGGTGAAGAAGCTCACAATAAGATCTGCTTCTTTGAACTCCCATGTGCGCAGTATAATGGCGTGGGAAACATGAACACTCATCTGAAACCCGATATGGTCAAATTGGAGTTTGCTGTTAGCTCTGTGAGAGCGGCTTCCAACCCGCAATTAGAGGCCCGCTTTTTCCGTCTGTAAACTCGCACCTGCATCCAATTCCTGGATCCCTCAATTCCTCAATTTTCGATCCTAAGACTATAATAGCCCGCCCGTCAAAGGCAAGCCTTGATGCAGGATGACCGATCACGACAGCGTACCAAAATTTCTCCCTTGACATCACGGTCTCCCTCCCGTAACAGAACATATCACCTCCCGCAGAGGGACCGGCTTGAGAAGGACGATATGGAGGATTTGGGCCACCGGGTGACTGAAGCGGCCCTCAAGATCTCACACGTAATGGGCAGGGCAGAATGAAGGAGTTTTTCTATCCCTCAAAAATGGCGGTCTTCGGTGTGGCAGCCAACCCCCGGAATCTGGCCAGGAACATCATTTCCAATTCCCTCAAAATGGGTTTCAAGGGAGAGATCTTCCCCGTAGGAAGGGAACCGGGGCTGGTCCACGGCAGAAGGATAATAACATCTCCTGAATCACTCCCAGAGGGGATCGACCTTGCCGTGATCCTGGTCCCGGCCAGGTTTGTGGCAGACACCCTTGAACTTTGCGGGCAAAAGGGGATCCTTCACGCGGTTATTTCCACCGGAGGGTTCAGTGAGTTTGAGAGGTATAACAACCGGGACGAACAGGAGATGTTAAGAGTTGCCGGACAGTACGGGATACGGTTCATAGGCCCTAACTGCATCGGCGTAATATGCACGGAATCCGGCCTATGCACTCCGTTCAACCCCATGGGGGCGGAAAGGTTCATGAATGGTCCCATAGGCCTCATAGTACAGAGTGGCGGGGTGACAACCCAGGCGGCCTACCACTTCTCAGAAGAACATGTGGGCTTTTCAAAGATCATCAGTGCGGGCAACAAGCTGGACCTGAACGAGACCGATTTCCTCCGGTATCTCATGGAGGACGAAGAAACAAAACAGATCCACATGTACCTTGAGAGCATAGACGACGGCAGGGAGCTGATGAGGCTTGTCAGGGCTTCAAGCAAGCCGATCGTTCTGTTTAAGTCCAACGTGACCAGAACCGCATCTGAGATCGCCTACTCCCATACCGCAGCCCTCTCAAACAACGACCTGATCGTTGAGGGCGCCCTGAGGCAGTCCGGGGTGGTGCGGGTGCAAAGTCTTCACCAGATGACCGTGGCGGCCAGGGCCTTTCAGCTCCCCCCTTTAAGGGGGAACCGCCTTGCCGTCATATCGCTCTCCGGCGGCTTTTCCGTCATATTAGGAGATGCCTGCGAGCAATACGGTTTCGAATGTCCGCCACTCCCGTCAGAGCTCATGAACAAGATAGAAGGCTTCAGGAGGGCCGGTGTTATCCGCATGTCAAACCCCATGGATTTTGGCGATGTCCATGATATCAGGGCCCTGGCCTTTACCCTGGAACACTGCCTGAAACTGGACCATATCGACGCCGTGGTCCTTTCGTTCATGTACGAACCCCAGATGGCAAGGCTCTTTGGAAAGGGAGTTGGAACCTCTGAACAGATACTCAGCTTCGTGGGAAAACTCTGTAAAGACACTGGCAAGCCCATAGCCCTGAGCTTTTTTGCGGAGAGAAAGTTCATCGAGGGTTTCAAAAGCCTATCGACCTTCCCCGTATTCAACGATCCCGTAGAGAGCGTTAAGGGGCTGGCCCTGCTCTGGGACTACTGGCGTGGGAGAGAAGGCACCAGGGGCCTGAAAAATCGATAACACCCATAAGAGGAGAGATTTCTTGAAAAAAACAGATACCGTTTTGCTGGTTGCCACAATGGACACAAAGGCCGGGGAGGCCTTCTTTGTGAAGGAATCTCTGAACAAAGAGGGTGTCACCGTCCTTATCATGGATGCGGGGATCAAGGGGGAAAGCCCCGTCCCCGTTGACATAACCAGGGATGAGGTTGCCGAGGCCGCAGGGACCAGTATCAACAAAGTCCAGGATATGGGCCACGAGGGAAGATCCCTGGATCTGATGATATCGGGGGCCATCAAAACAGCCGCCCAACTCCACCAGAAGGGAGAGATCAAGGGGATCATCGGATTGGGAGGCTCCATGGGGACCAATCTGGGCACCTCGGTCATGCGCACGTTTCCCATCGGATTTCCCAAGGTGATGATCTCCACCATGGCCTCCAGGGACACCCGGCCCTTTGTGGGGACCAGGGACATCCTCATGCTCCACTCCGTATGCGACCTGTCCGGGCTTAACAGGATAACAAGGAAGGTACTCCGGGAGGGGGCACTGGCGCTGGCGGGCATGGTAAAGGGTGAAAGGGCTGCAACAGACCATGAGCCGCCCCTTGCCGTGGTCTCGACCCTGGGCACAACCGAGGCCTGCCTCAGGGCCGTGAGACAGGCCATTGAGGCAAGGGGTATGGAGGTGGTGACCTTCCACACCGTGGGTTCGGGCGGCGAGGCCATGGACGAGCTGATCCGTGAAGAAGAGGTTGAGCTTGTGGTGGACCTTTCTCTCCACGAGCTGGTGGATCACCTATTCGGGGGGGATTACGACGCAGGCCCTGAGCGCGGCACGGCCGCCCTTCAAAAAGGGGTACCCACCGTCCTGGTTCCGGGCAATACGGACTTCATGGCAACAGGTCCCCTGGCCCTGGCAATGGAGCAGTATCCAGGGCGAAGGGCACACGCACACAACTCGGCCATTTCCGCGGTAGGGACAGATGCCGGGGATATGAAAAAACTCGCCGCGCTTCTGTCACGCATGTGCGCAAAGACCCGGGGACCCGTGGGCATGGTCGTGCCTATGGGAGGATTCTCGGCCTTTGACTCGCCTGACGGACCCATGGAGGCCCCTGAGATAAGGAAGGCCTTTGCTGAAGGCTTTAAGGCGGCACTCCCCCCGGGGATAAGGTACATGGAATCGCGGCACCATATAAACGACCCTGAATTCGCCATGACGATAATGGACTGCGTAGATCTTCTGCTTGAGACAGGGGCCGCGTGATCCCGCACAGAGGGAAAACCCCCGCTCCTCTGAAAAAATGGAAAATCATATTGAGTTCAGCGGATACTTTCCCGGGGTCATAGGCCGGATCACGACCCTACATGCCGTGTACTACCACGACCACTGGGGGCTGGACCGGTCTTTCGAGGCCCAGGTCAGCAGGGAGCTTTCCGATTTCATTGTACGTTTTGACGGGAACAGGGACGGGCTGTGGACCGCCAACTCAGAAGAGGAGTTGATGGGGGCTATCGCCATAGCCGGTGACCGGGACCATCCCAATGACGCCAGATTGAGATGGTACATTGTTGACCCCCGTTTTCAGGGACGGGGTATGGGAAAGGCGCTCATCAGAAAGGCGATTGATTTTGCCGCCTGGAAGGGATACAAGAGGATCTACCTGTGGACCTTTGAGGGCCTCAAGCAGGCCCAGTCCATTTATGAGCAAAACGGCTTTTTTATCACACAAGACCGTGACGTTGAGCAGTGGGGCTGCACCATCAGGGAGCAGAGGTTTGAACTGGTCCTGGATCCGCATGGATCCTGAGGAGGAATGAATGGAAATCATAGAAAAGGCCTTGAAACAGGGCCGCGCAACCCTTTCAGAGTACGAGTCCAAACAGGTCCTGGCCTCCTACGGGATACCTGTCACCAGGGAGTTTATGGCCGCTGGTGCTGAGGACCTCATAAAGGCCGCCAGCGAAATAGGCTACCCACTGGTCTTGAAGGGGTGCTCGCCCGCAATCGCCCACAAGACTGAAAAGAACCTGATCAGGGTGGATATCAGAAACGAAGATGAGGCCAAGGCCGGCTTTGAAGAGATCTCTGCTCACATTGGGGCAGAAGACTCAATCCTGGTCCAGGAGATGGTGAAGGGCCAGAGGGAGCTGGTCATCGGGCTCACACGCGATCCCCAGTTCGGGCCCTGCGTCATGTTCGGCCTGGGCGGGATCTTTACAGAGATCCTCAAGGACATATCCTTTCGCGTGGCCCCCCTGGAAGAAAGGGACGCAATGGAAATGATGAAGGAAATCAGGGGCGCAAAGATCATGGAAGGGGTCAGGGGCATGGAACCTGCCGATCTGGACGCCTTTTCCAGTATCCTGATCAAGGTAGGCCAGATCGGCCTTGAGAATGAACAGATCAAGGAGATCGACATGAACCCGGTCATCATCTCAGGGAGCCGGCCCGTGGCCGTGGACGCCCTGGTGGTCCTGGATGGTCAAACTGAGGAGGGTGAACCCCAAGGGCCTAAGTAACTGAAAGGAAGAGATACCATGGGGTACGACGATCTCACACTTGAAAGGCAAGGACCTCTGGCCACGGTTCTCTTAAATCCGCCAGATTCGTTAAACACCCTCAGCCTCGGCCTCCTCAGGGAACTGAGGGACGTGGCATGGGAGATCCAGAAGGATCATGAGATCAGAGTAGTGATCCTCACCGGTGCCGGAGAGGTCTTCAGCGCCGGTCTCAACCTCAAGGACCCTGAAATCCAGAGGGCCATGACAGGGGGTCTGGCCGAGCGACGTGAACGGGTCATCCTGGGGCCTCAGGCCTGCCAGGCATGGGAGGATCTAAGGCCTGTTACCATAGCCGCCATCGAGGGTTTCTGTATCGGGGGCGGGGTCTCCCTGGTGATCTCCTGCGATTTCCGTATCATGGGACAGTCGGCCTACATGCGCATCCCCGAGATCGATCTGGGGCTGAACTACAGCTGGGGCTCCATACCAAGGCTCCTTCATCTTGTGGGGCCCGCAAAGACAAAGGAGATGGTTATCCTCACTGAAAAGGTGGACGCGGAAAAATGTCTGAGATGGGGCCTGTGTGAGGAGACGGTACCGGATGGCAAGGCCGTAGAGGCTGCTCAGGCCATGGCCCGGAAGATCCTCAAAAAGCCGTCCATTCCGGTGGAGATGACCAAGCGGGCCGTCACAAACATCAGCACGGCCCTGGACCGTGCGGGGATCCATATGGACGGAGATCAGTTTCTCCTGACCACCTACTCTGAGGACTGTGTGGAGGGAAAGAGGGCCTTTCTTGAAAAGAGACCACCCCGGTTCAAGGGATCCTGAAGC